>NZ_JAKJSN010000074.1:0-19555 GCF_050337005.1 Photobacterium japonica
ATATAATTCAATTTTATATTGATTTATATCATATTTTGCTGAATAATTTTCTTCCAGTAAGTGAAGATAATCTGATTTTATTTTATTTGAAAAAGAAAAACTGTCATCCATCATTTAACTTCCTTTATCTGAGTATGTTTCCATCTCATGTCAGATAMGATATACCACATTTCTCCAACTCAAATAGTTAAATGCATCAACGTGTTATTGATCATCAATGACCCGCCCTCATATCCGTTTCAAAGAAAAATGAATGCCTCTCTCAGTACCGCGCAGGTATCGACATAGCTATAAATTCCTCTTAGCTATCACTTTTCACTAAATACTGGACATCTATCATATCGATACAGTTATGCTTCTACGCTCAATAGAATTTGAGAGTCAACTCAGCAAATTGTTATTGAATCCGTTCATTCAGTAAAGAGCATGATCGGCGAGTTCGGAGGGATATCTATGTTTGATGAAAATGGTGAGGTAAACAGGTGCAGGACGAACACCTAAATGCAACGCATACAAAAAAGCCCCGTCATTTCTGACGAGGCTTCGTTGTGTTGGCGGAGCGGACGGGACTCGAACCCGCGACCCCCGGCGTGACAGGCCGGTATTCTAACCAACTGAACTACCGCTCCAATTCTGTATGAAACCCGGTAAACCCGATTTCTAGAATGTGGCGGAGAGATAGGGATTTGAACCCTAGGTGGGCTATAAACCCACGCCGGTTTTCAAGACCGGTGCTTTAAACCACTCAGCCATCTCTCCTGAGTGCGGCGATAATACGAAACAACAGCGGTGATGTAAAGTGCAGAAAGTTCAACTGCTTATAATATCAGCAATTCTTACGTGGTTTTACGCAATCCCCACACTCACATAACGAAAAACGCCATTTTTACACGCATTCACCTCATGCTACTGATAGTGTTTAGCGCATTCACGCTATGCTTATACTCAGATCATAGTTTTATAACCCAATCATACTATTCACTTTTAGTGCTCGCTGACACCGCCACATTGCGTTAGCGTAATGACTCACAATGATTTTTCCAGAGTAGAAAGGCATCATGAAAATATTCAGCAATTTTGAGAGCGGTAACATCCACGTTGTTCTCGCCGATAGCCCTGACGATATTCAACTGACGATCCCTGCCGATAACCAATCTGACTTCGCGCAATGGTTCCATTTCCGCCTTGAAAGTCAGCCGGATATCTCCCACCACATTTCACTGCAGAACCTCTCTACGTCCGCCTATCCAGAAGGCTGGAAAGAGTACGACGTCGTCGCCTCCTATGATCGCGAAGAATGGTTCCGCATTCCAGCCGAGTTCGATGGCGATACCCTCACGTTCACGGTGATCCCTGAATACGGATCAATGTATTTCGCCTATTTTGCCCCCTACCCGTATGACCGTCATTTGGATCTGCTGCATCAGGCACAAACCCATTTCCATTGCCGCTTAGAAACGCTGGGCGCCACGCTGGATAACCACGACATCAGCCTGTTGACCATTGGGGAACCGGCCGACGGTAAGAAAAACATTTGGGTCATTGGTCGCCAACACCCCGGCGAGACTATGGCGGAATGGTTCATTGAAGGCCTGTTACAACGCTTGTTGGATGCGACCGATACCGTGGGGCGTGCGCTGCTCGACAACGTCGTGTTCCACATTGTGCCGAACATGAACCCGGACGGCAGTATCCGTGGGCACCTGCGCACCAATGCGATTGGCGTTAACTTAAACCGTGAATGGCAAACCCCGTCGCTAGAGCGTAGCCCGGAAGTGTATTACGTACGTGAACGTATGCTGCAAACCGGTGTGGATATGTTCTTGGATATTCACGGTGATGAAGCGATTCCGTATAACTTTGTCGCGGGCAGCGAAGGCGTACCGGCTTATGATGCGCGCATGGAAGGGTTAGAAAAGGCATTCAAACGAGTACTATTAACTATCACACCAGAATTCCAGGATGAACACGGCTACGAGAAAAACGTACCGGGCACCGCAAACCTGACCGTCGCGACCAACTGGGTCGCTCAAGAGTTCAAATGCTTGGCCTACACGGTAGAAATGCCGTTCAAAGATCACATCGACTACCCTGATGAGTTCTATGGCTGGTCACCCGAACGCAGCGTGGCATACGGGCAAGATGTATTGGCCGGAATTTGGGCTGTGGTTGATAAGCTTTAACGGCGCAACCCTAGCTAACAAGCCTGAAGCGTTAGTTAAATAGCAATAAAAAACCGGAATAGTGACGGCTATTCCGGTTTGTTTTCGTGCTTTTTATCCCCGTTGTACACTGTTATACCAGCGAGCAACGGGGCTCATTAGAATACCTCACACCACGCATTTTTCATGTCGATCAGGTGCCAATTGTCGCGCTTTTTCGCTTCATCCAACGCAGAATCCAAATGGCCCACGTCAGATTGGCGGTCGTACTTCCACTCCCTTTCGGCATCGGTATGGTGCACAATCATCGCCATCCCATTGGGCTGGCTCGTCGCCCATTGCATCATGGCTTGATCACCATCGGAATTGCCGACCGCAAGAATGGGTTTCTTGCCAATGATATGTTGAATATTCTCCACTTTACCGGCTTTATCATCGATAGTCAGGATCTCACCCAGCTTGGTCACGGTAGGCTTGCCGTCGTTATAATGGTATTGGTACTTTAACGCGCTACCAATGATCTGCTCTTGGGGAATGTTGTACGCTTGCGGCGCCCATACCCGCATGAAATCCACCCCGCCACCCGACACGATGTAGGTTTTGAATTGGTTATCTTGCAGATAGGCGAGCATTTCTTTCATGGGTTGATACGTTAACGCGGTATAGGCTTGATTAAATCGCGGATCCTTAGCTGCCTTGATCCATTGGGCAACGGTGTTCTGATAAGCCTCTACCGTCATGCCCGAATGGGTCGCCATGACAATCTCTAACAGTGCTTTTTCGCCCCCAGCAAACACACTCTTCACATCATCATTAAGCACAAACTTAAAAGGTGCCTGTGTTTTCCATTCTGGGTGCTCACTGGCCATGGCTTTGATCTGATCAAAGGCAAACGCCAACTGAAAGTAATACGGCTTTTCTGACCACAAGGTGCCATCGTTATCAAACACCGCAATACGGTCTTCAACCGCGACAAATTTATCTGTGTCTTTCTTCGTGGCTTGGGTAACAAAATCCATAATGGCCGTTTTACTCTCACCCGCTTTCCACGAAGGCAATAACGTTGAACCGCAACCCGCCTCCTCGGCCAGCGCCGCACAAGACAATCCCGATAACATCAAACCAGACAATATATATAAGCCCTTCATGAGTTCCCCTCCACGTCAACGCATCTAATATCTTGGTATTTTTCAGAATTCCCAATCACCGCCTTACTTGCGGCTGCAAACGGTGACGGTCATAACAGTATGGCAGCAAATAAAAAAGCCAGCGATAAACAAGGCTGGCTGTTTGTATGAGTAAGTGTCAGGTAATTGCAGGATCATCCCACCTGTGCTACTGCCCCTGATACCGGAACAACTTGCACAGTGTTTGACTCAAGGTTGAAAACTGACGCGCCAATTCGCGATTCAGCCACAAGTAGCCAAAATAACTGACGTCGCTGATATCATCCTGATCATGCGGCGCACGTTGTGGCACCAAATGCAAAATGATGATCTCGTTTTTATGGATTGGCGTGATGGCTTTGCGGGTGATCTGTCGGCTCAGACGCGCAAAGCGGCGGGCCAACTGTTCTTTGGCTTGTGTCAGGCAGGGCATGTCACTGATTTTTTCTTGCCCCTGCTGGGTATCCCACGAGGTACTCACTAACGTATCGATCATGGTGTACATCCGCTTTTCGATCAGCAAAGTATTGATGATCACCTGCTTGTTATGACCCGCTTCTTTAATCGCGTGCGGCAACAGCTCTTGTTGTTGATCCAGCAACTGTGCCAACGCTTGCGTTTGCAGCGGATCAAACGCGCCCCTTGATAGGGCCTGATTATGCTGGTGATAGAACTGCCCACTTTGAGCGAGAAACTGACTGACTAAATCAAAGAAATGATCGGTCGCCCGTGACGGAAACACATAAATGCTGCACAGGATAGCGACAATCCCCGCCCACAGCACGTTCACCGTACGCCACAGCGCGGCATCGAAATCTTCCGGCCCGCCACCAGCGACCACCACAATGGTAATCGCGACCACCAGTGAGGCATACGCGTACTTCTTCTGGGTGCAGTACATGGCCACCAGCGTCAGTCCTAAAAACATCCCATGATGTAACCAGTTCCATTGCGACGGAATCAAGTACAACGACAAGCCTAAGGCCGCACCTATCACGGTACCCCATATCCGCTGTTTGGCTTTTGACAGAACGCCACCGATAAAGGGGATGGTCCCCATCACGGTCACGGCGGTGATCAACGCCCACGTCCCGTAAGGCACATTGAAGAGATAGATGATCAACTGAATCAGGCTAAGGGCAGTAAACACCCGAAAAACATACAAAAAACGATAATACTTCAGAGCAAAATGTTGGTAATGGCGCATGGCATGACGCTTTTTAGTGGAAAACTGCAATCATCATACAAAATGAACTGTGATTTTCATCACATTCTTACTGCAATATTGGCAAAGTAAGTTTGGGTAAATGAAAGCAAAAAAGCCAGCCCCGTTACCAAGGCTGGCTTTTTTCGCTGAATACGTCAGTCGGAAGGGCAAATAGCCCGTCTGTGATTAACGCATGATCATTTGTTCACGGCCAGGACCGACAGACACCATTTTCACTGGCACGCCCATCAGTTCTTCAATACGCAGTACGTAGTCTTGCGCCGCTTTTGGTAGCTCGTCAAAGTGACGGCAACCCGTAATGTCTTCGTTCCAGCCTTCCATCTTTTCATAGATTGGTGCCAAAGAAGCCGTTTGTGGCCAAATTGGGTTTTCGCTGTGATCGCCTTCATAAGCCACACAGATCTTCAGATCCGCCAAGCCGCTCAGGCAATCCACTTTGGTCAAGGCGATTTCTGTTGCGGCTTGTAGCTCCACACCGTTCTTCGTTGCTACGGCATCGAAGTAACCCATGTCACGTGGACGACCGGTGGTGGCACCGAACTCACCCGCTAGCTCACGGAATGCATCTTGCTCTTCCATCGCGGTGATCAACGTGCCGGTACCCACTGATGAACTGAATGCTTTTGCAACAGCGATAACACGCTCTGGGCGAAGTGCTGGCAAACCACCACCAATACCTGCATACATAGAGACACAGTTAGATGACGTTGTCCAAGGGTACTCACCGTAAACAAGGTCACGACCCGCACCCAACTGCGCTTCAAACAACAGGCTCTTACCTTCTGCTTGTAGGGCTTTCATTGGTAGGGTCACGTTGCAGATCGCATCACGCCAAGGTGCTGACACTTCTAGCAACCAATCTGCCATTTCTTGCGCCGTTTGCTCAAACTTGAAGGTTGGGTATAGCGCACGCAGTTGAGGCAGTTTCCAATCCAACATAAATTGAATGCGTTCTACTAATACTTCGGGTTGTTTCAACCAACCCACTAGAATGCCTTTTTTCATTACACGGTCACCGTAGCAAGGTGCAATACCTTGACGCGTAGAACCGTAGGCGCCGTCACCTAGACGAAGCTCTTCCAGTGTATCTTCTTCTGCGTGTAGCGGTAGACACAGTGTTGCACGATCAGAAACGCACAAATTGACTTTTACGCCAGATTGTTCAACTTCGGCAATCTCCGCAGAAAGCAAAGCAGGGCTGATTACCATGCCAGGGCCTAACACACCGATACAATCAGGGTTGAATACGCCGCTTGGAAGTTGGTGTAACTTAAAAGTACCAAAGTCATTCACTACGGTATGACCCGCATTGTTACCACCTTGGAAACGAATGCTTGCCGATGCTTGTTCGGCCAAAAAGTCTACGATACGACCTTTACCTTCATCACCCCAGTTTGCACCAACAACAACAATAGACGACATAATTTCAACTCCTTAAATAGCGAAGTCACTATCCTATGCCGCCCGTCGCAATAACAAAAATTAATTATTGTTATAGGAGCGATAAGAATTTCATATAGGCAATGCACACAAAGCGAGTACAATGCGCACCACACCACCCCATTGACCACTTTTCACACAAGAGCATCCCCATGTTAGATTTGCACTGGTTGAACACCTTTGTGACCTTGGCAAGGTTAGAACACTTCGGCAAAACCGCTGCCGAGTTGCACATGACCCAGCCAAACGTGAGCCTGCACCTCAAGCAGTTAGAGCAAACCACACGGGTGAAATTGATTGAACGTAACCCGTTTCGCTTAACCCAAGCCGGTGAGCGTTTACTGCGCAGCGCACAGCACACCCTGCAAGAGTTGCAGGTCTGTCAGGCCGATCTCAATGCGATCAATGATCTGTGCCAAGGCACCCTGTCGATTGCCGCCAGTGACATCATTTCGCGCTTATTACTGATCAAACCGTTTCAGTCTTTCAAGCGGGAATTTCCGGGGATCGATCTGTCACTGTTCAATACCACCTCGACCCAAGCCGCGGCATTAGTGAAAAGTGCCAAGGCCGATTTAGGCTTTGTGATCGCGCAGAAAGAAAGTCAACCGCTGCACTTTACCGAACTGCGTCAAGTGCAGTGGTGTGCGCTCGGCAACGGATTGGCCGACTGGCAAGCACGCGCAGCCGCGGGTGCCAACACGCCGCCCTCCCCGCATACGCAGGGCGACGAACCGACCTTGATATTATTGGGGCACGATACCCGTACGCGGGATTTGATTGATTTGGCGCTGCCCAGTTTGAAGCTGCCCCCGTACCGCGTGATGGAAGTGGGCAGTGTGGATGCACAGATTGATTGGGCAGAAGCCGGCTTTGGTGTGGCCATTGTGCCGGCGTTCTCGCTGCATCCGAAATTGAACCTCACCAGCACCATCACCCCGCTGCCGGATTTTCCGACCACCAGCCTAGGTTACATTGTGCGCCAGAACCAGGTGCTGTCGCGAGCCATCAAGCAACTGTTACATTGGGTGAGTGAAGAGATCCCCTCATCGCCGCATCGTACGTAATTCACACGCAACGCAACAAACAGACCCCGCAGAAACAACAAAGGCGCCCATTAGGCGCCTTTGTTTCTTAGCGAGAGACTCAGTGGGAGACTTTCTCTGTTTCCGCCACTGGTGTTTTACGCCACGCTTTGCGAATACGCAACGTCAGGAAGCTCAATAACGCCACACAGAATGTGATCACCGGGGCTGCCATCAACGCCATGGTCACCCAACGGCTCAGATGTTCAGGCAGTGACGGCAGGATCATACCAAAGCCACACAGTAGCAATGTCCACATAATCGCACTTAGCCATGCAAAGTAATGGAACTTGCTGACTTTATTCACGCGCATACCCATCATCAATGGCAACAGTGAACGCACCACCGGAATAAAGCGCGCACAGAATAGCGCCACCAAGCCATGACGCCCAAGTAAAGCATCGACCTGCTTCATGCGACGCTCAGGCACCGCATTCACCCAGCCTTGCACTTTCGGCAGACGGTTTAGCCATTTACCCTGCATGTACGCCGCCCAACTACCCGTTGCCGCACAGACCATGATCACCACCATGATCAACACCGGATCTAACACACCGACCGCAGCCAACGTACCGGAAAGCACCACCACGCTGTCACACGGGAACGGCGCAGCCGGAATAAAACCACTCTCAAGGAAAATCAAGACACCCACGACTAAGTACACAAGGCTCGCGCTGCCTGGCGCCGATAGCGCCGCAAAGTCTTGATGCCAGAGGGACATCAACACAGAAAAAATAGAATCAAACATAAAAAACTCCGAGACATCAACCTAAACACAACCCAACAATTTGCTGTCTTTACGTGTCTAGCGGGTATGGATAAAGCGATAAAGCAAGTTCGCATCGTGCCATTCGTCACGATGCTGACTTGCTGTCATACGATTGATCCGCAGCAACACCGGAATCAATACCATGGTGAGTAACAGGCTACGCACCCGTTCAAACCACAATAATACGCGCGGAGGCTCTGATTGCTTCCCCAACCGCTCTGTCACTGTCGAAGTACCGCGCGGCGTATTCAAACGCGGCGTCAGCCGACTCAGTAACGCGGCTTGCTGCAGATTGGGATGAAGATACCCGAGGCTTTCAAGTTGATTGGCACTAAACAGCGAGGCATACAAAGGGACATTTTGTACGGCACGAAATGCAGGCGACACGCTTCCCTGACCAAATAAAATGGCCATTACTGAAAAGAGTAAAACTACCCGAAACAGTCGGTACGTACCCACGCTGTTCATCCGATAAGATAAGATGATCCCTTTTACATCCGAGCCCCTGTAATTGCAATACAAAAAGCAGGGACTTTGTTTCAATAGATCAATAGAACAGACCTACCGATTAATTATTCATCGTTTTGTCAGCAAACCGTCATGTTCAGCCGCCATTCTCCCCCCTGCTTTCTCCGGTTTCATCATCGGGTGTACGGTATATGAACAACAATTGATTACTCTATCAACAGCTCTTCGAGGGGTAAGTCAAATAGGTCATATTTTTCATATTCTTAACATCGATATTTCAACGGTGACTCGCAAAATATGGCAATGACATTAGGCTTAATCGCGTTGCTCTTTCACTATGTCGGCCGTTTGTAACAACACTTTTCAAACCATAACAATTTGATTCTTTTTCATTCATTGAATGAACAGCAAATACGGAACTGCCATGAAACTTTCTCATATCGCTTTGCTTGTTTCAGTGTTCAGCGCACCTGCGCTGGCTTTTGAACTGTCTGCACCGAAAACGAACAACACGGATAACTTAGTGTGGACGGGTCACATGAGCCCAGATACTGACACCGTGACTTCTGCTATCGCTGCAGCACACATCTATGGCGGTACAGCTGCCGTACCAGAAGCTATTAACCCAGAAAGCCAGTTTGTACTGGATTACTGTAAAGCAACAGCACCCGTTGCACTAAGCAGCGTGAAAGTCGGCGCGATTGGTTTGGTTGACTTCAACCAGAAAACCCAGCTACATGCGTCATTGAAAGAAAAAGACGTAGTCGCGATTGTTGACCACCACGCAATTGGCGGTAACCCCGTGAACCTAACACAAGTGGCCGCGATTGATATCCGCCCTTGGGGTTCAGCAGCCACTATTCTGGCTGACCGTGCTGAAAAGCTAAACGTGACACTGCCTGCAAACATCGCCTGTACCACACTGGGCGGCATCTTGTCTGATACCGTGGTATTTAGCTCACCAACAACGACAGATTTCGACCGTCAATACGCGGAAAAACTGGCGAAAGTGGCTGGCGTTAAAGACATCAAAGCGTTTGGTGAGAAGATGCTAGAAGCAAAATCTGACCTCAGCAAAGTCAGCGCAGAAGAGATCCTAACGCTGGATTACAAAAACTTCGGTTACGGCGGCAAGAAAGTGGGTATCGGCGTAGCGGAAACGCTAACAGCGGATCAACTGCTTGCGCGTAAAGATGAATTCATCAAAGCGATGAAAGCACACAAAAAAGCGAAAGGCTTGGATCACTTGTTCTTTGCGGTTATCGACACCAAGAACAAGAAAGGCAACCTACTGTGGATTGACAGCGCCGATCAGAAAATTGCTCAGGCGGCATTCAAAGGCAAAAACACCGCAGAATGGTTGGTACTGGATGGCGTAACATCACGTAAGCGTCAGATCGGTCCATCGGTTCAAAAAGCAATCGAAGCAAAGTAATTACTTACTGACCTCTTACGCATTAAAAAGCGCGCAGTCACCACTGCGCGCTTTTTTTAACCGTGACAACTCTCCGAACACAGGGGGTTACCCTGCGGTCATATCACGAGAGTACAAGTGGCAGTCCTGATCATTGACTCCCTGATACATAAACCCTAAATGAGTAAACAGGCTAATTGATGCCACATTGGCCGCATCAATCTCTGCCCATAGCTCTGTGATCCCCAACGTAGCAGCATGATCCATCAACACCTGTAAGGCCTCAGTCATGTAACCTTGCCGCCAATAGTGCGCATTGAGCATACACCCTACTTCACACTGTGTGCGATCATCATTGAAACTGTGCAAACCACAGGTACCGATCATCTTTTCCCGCGTAGTTATCACCCTTTCCCGCGTATCCGTCGACTTATCCGATGCTCCATCAGACACGAGAGTAATCGCCCATTCATACGACGCATCAGCACGCTCAAGGGCCGTGACGCTGGCTAACATCTGATCAACGGTCTCTAAGGTTGGGAACGGCGGTTCATCCGTATACTTCATCACCTCGGCATTGCCATAGATTGCGAATAAATCCTCGCGATCAGAAAACATGATGGGGCGTAACGTCAAACGCACACCCTGCAACGTCGGTATCATCGTCTCTTTCCTTATTCTTCGCCTGCTTTCTTGTTCAATAGCTAATGACGCGTTAGGTCGGGCACGAGGCCGTCTCCTCTGCTGTGGCAACATCGGCTTTTTCAAAGGAATAAGACTGCCATTCCACAGTGCCTGCTATTCCCACCAGTAAAAACAAGATAGGAATAACCATACATGCACCCGCTCTCACGCGCGCAATAAAACCGTGCTGAATGACCGTGGGCTTATACACCTTCATGGTAGATGGCGGGTATTGGCCTTCTTGCCAACTGCGATTGCCGATAGGAAACAACATCACGAACAGGATGGCACTCATGGCCAAAGGAAAAGCACTCAGGATCCACATGAACAAGAACTCTGCCCCGTTCATCCCCCAATACTCATAGCAATACGGTTGTGAGGCCAATGCCTCCACAAACGGAAATACCCTGTATTCAAAAAAGAAATACGTCGCGATCATGGCTGCTGCCATTAGGCCAAGTCGGATGAATTTGTCCCGTCGCGTAAACTCGGGAGCATACGCCATCGCTCACCTCCCTTACTCTTCAGCCTGCGTATTGAGCACCTGCAAAAAGAGGGCATTCAAAGCGGCCATTTCACCCGTACGATCTGAGCGTGCTAACGTGATGTTTTCCAATCGTGCCAACTCCGATTCGATAAAGGCGTTTAACACCGGGATAGCCGGTTCCAACATTTTCTCTTCACTGACTTTTTTCTTGGTCAACAACGCATGAATAGCCTCAAGCAACGTCGGATCTGTCACCAATGTCAGTACTTTATCAAACTCTATCGGGGCGACGGTGCCGTATTGCTCTAGCCACCGAATCGACAACAAAGCCCGAAGCACATATAAGTACTTTTTCAATGGCACCTTGTCACTTTGTAAGTACCCTCGGTAGTTGGTTTTCGCCATACTGCGATAATGGTAAATGCCCTTTTCCACCGAATAGACACTGGGTAATAACTGACTCGCAACATCACGAAAATCACCTTGATTAATATAGGTGATTGGCGATTGGATCCACTCAACAAACGCAGGGTTCGATTTCCAGAATAACTTGAGCGCCTTTCTGACATCCCACCCATTGAGGTCGATATCATCGACAATCGGGTATTCAATCACATCGCGTCGATCTTCCAGATCCACACTCAAATACCAGTCTTTCTCTCTGGCATAAATAAAGCGCACATCGTAGTCACTGTTCGGCGACGCAAAGCCCCATGCACGGCTGCCGGATTCTATCGCCATTAAAATACGCACCCCGTGTTCTTTTTCGGTGCGTTGCAGGCGCTGGAGGATCTCTTCTCTTACGTGTTCTTCTATCATGTTTTTCCTCCTGAACTATACGAATTACTGCTTTCATGATTCACCCCAAGCAGTGGCCGGTGGCATAACATGAGAACGCCTTTACCTCGCTATTGGAGCAAGATATCAGACAAAAAATTTATCCTATTAATTTCTAATTTATTCTCTGAAAGCTGCAATCCTAACTCGATATGAGCTCGTCCCGTAGAAAAAGCCACAGGAACGCGATAATACACATAAGTAATGCTGGAACGACCTATCGGAGAAAGCGTTTTAATTTTTATCAGTTTTTCTTTGCCGACCGTTTCTAATTGACCTAACGAAGACAACTTGATTAACAGCAAATCCCATTGTTCCGAGTTCAATTCACCAAAAGCTTTTTCTGACATGAACGTTTGATAATGTGTCTTTTCCCATTCTGTTAATTTTGGGATTGCCTCAGCAAGAAAAGGTTCAACGTTTACCTCTTGTTCAATAGCGCTGGAGGAAACCCAATATAAGCCCGCTAGAAGGAATATGATAATACTGCACAGCCCAAAACCCAGGTACTTAAATAGCTTTTTCACAATCGCTCCTTTTATGTGAAACGAAAAACGTCGTTTCCTGCCTTTCCCGCTACTCGCTCAATAAGTAAACCGAATAAGAACGTATTCAGTATCCATCGTGAAAAGTCGTCAGACAATGGATCCCCCTCTGCGTACATCGGCTTTTATCAAATTTCAGGGGTTACTCTCAGGTTCTTG
Organism: Photobacterium japonica; assembly: GCF_050337005.1. Lineage (NCBI taxonomy): Bacteria > Pseudomonadati > Pseudomonadota > Gammaproteobacteria > Vibrionales > Vibrionaceae > Photobacterium > Photobacterium japonica. The sequence continues at coordinate 12,445 of NZ_JAKJSN010000074.1, forward strand.
CAACATGAGAACCACACACACAAATGCGCACCGCTCCCTCGTGCAGACACAAAAAAGTGATAACATGCCGACACACCGAACGTCATGAGTTTGAACACCAATGTCAGCTGAAAACCCTGTAATGAAAGATGTCTTTGTCGCGTTCCAAGTCATTCCTCGATTAAAAGAAGGGAATAACTTTGAAGTGGTTGATAAAGCGATTGAAGTCGTCAAAGCCGCTAACGTTCCCTACCAAGTGGGTGCGATGGAAACCACAATGAAAGGTGAGTTGAATCACCTGTTAGAGATCGTAAAAGCGGCGCAACAAGCGTGCTACGACGCAGGCGCACTGGAAGTGATTACCAACATCAAAATTCACAGCAAAACCGAAGCGGCGACCGACACATTCTGTACCTACGACAGAGGCGTGACCAAAGCCAACCACATGTTTGTCGAGAAGTAGATAAACACCGCCGTCATCGTGTCAATCACGTTGACGGCAATGAATTGTTAAAGCGCTTAAAGCATGGCACTCCCAGCCAAGCCCCCCCAAAACAAAATATTGACTGACCAAACCAGTATGCTCTGTACAGGAAGCATATGGAAGACTAACGGTGGGTAGGCTTTTAGATCGCGGAGAGAGAAAAGCATTTGAGGCTGTACATCCCAACTGGTCGCCACACGCAGGGCGCTTTTTACGTTTGGGTGATTCGCCAAATATTGTGCATAAGATGCATATATCGTCCATAGCCCCAATACGCCAAACAGCTCGATCAGCACAATAACCTCTAAACTGAACGGCAACAATGAAGGCCCTCCGATTAGCAAAATCGCGGCACAGAGCCATTTTTTATTATTCATTCAACATCCTTGTTATTCCTTTCCCTCCCAGCGACATAATGATCGTTGACTCGTCTGAATAGATTTCAATGTCTTAATCACTGTCTATCGGTAAAAGGCACGCCACGAGTCAAGGTTATGCTGGGCACTTGTTATGGCTCTGCCTTAAATTCAACGCGATTGCCATCGGGGTCATATACCAACACTATCTTCCCCCAATCGTACTCATAATAGTCAGCGTTCACCCCGTGTGAGCGAAGCAGTGCCAATACTTGACTCGGATCAGCCACATCAAACCTTATTGTTATCGGATTTTTATCAACACCTTTGGCCGTTGATGAATATTGACCGCCTGTTTCAACGAGAAAATATGAATCTCCGAATGCAAGTTCAGACATCATAAAATCACCGTCAATTTTTTCAGAAACAACATTTAAACCTAAAATATTCGAGTAAAATGAAAGGCAATCTTGATATCTTTCTGTTTTCAAAATGATCCCAGTTTTAACTGCTTCGAATCTCATCGCAACGCTCCTTGATGAATGAGCCAAATAGATATTCAGTATCCATTTCGACGATATCACTGGCAACGCCTTGTCCCGCAATACCCTTTTCATTTTGGCAAAACTCAGAAGGGGATCTAAAACCATTGCAACCGATGCAAACACCACCTGCCAGCACTCTGTGTGAAGACCGCTAAACATTGATGATCTCGGCGGACAATAAATCGATAATATCAATGCTTTTTTAGTCAGACATATCACTCGATAAGAGCGATTTTCTGTGTTATTTTTCGGCTTCTGATCAGTCTATTTAGATAAATGAAATGTCATTTGAGTCTGCGGTAACATTTTTCATTGCAATGTTTATCTTTGGCATTACCCCGGGACCGGGGATTTTCGCTATTCTTGCGCGAGCCATGGTATATGGCCCTCGAAAATGCTTCATCCTGGCAACAGGCATGATCACGAGCGATCTCATTTATCTTATGTTGGCATGTTTCGGGCTCGCGACGATTGCAGATAATTGGTCACATGTGTTTGTCGCGATTCGCTATTTAGGGGCCGCTTATTTGATCTACCTCGGGTATAAGATGTTCCAAACGTTACCCCATGTGGAAGGTAAAGTACTCTCAGAATCCGAACAACAAAGAACGACCGCAGCATTTGCTAGCTTTACCCAAGGTTTTTTGATTTCCGCGTCAAACCCTAAAGTGATTCTTTTTTACATGTCTTTCTTACCCACGTTTATTGATCTAACGGCCTTACAAACGCAAGATATTTTCCTTGTCTCCGTACTGTCATCCATAGCGTTAATGTCCGCCGTCATGCTGGTAGCCTTTGGTGCAAGCCGAATCGCAAAGCAGCTCAAAACACCACGCGCACAGCAGCGATTAAATCAAAGTGCAGGCAGCGTGATGATAGCGGCAGGCTCATACCTTGCGATACATAGCTAACATATCGACACCGAGTACGGGCACATTAAGATGCTGCCTAACGAATGAGGTTCCGCACCGCGTAGGGTTATCAGGGTCATAAACTGGCATTAACAATGCACTCTAGACAACCTTGAAATTCATAAATGTAATCATTATATATATGCGTCATACTGCCATAAAATATAACGAATGACATGGAGTCCATGCTCACCCAACTCAGCCACACTTAATGAGTCAGGTTCGATAAAATCTCGGAGGCCACCATGTGATGTTGACCCACTTTAACGGACACGACATTAGTTAATTTTGTTGTTTCTCAAAGTCAAACGCGTCAGAAGCATAACCACTTTCAATTATGTCCAACCCATTGAAACTAACTCCAGCCCCGTGCTCGTCTTCCCAATTACAACCAAACTCAATTCCAAAACGTGGCTTCGTTGTTGTACCACTTCCTTTTATATTAACCGCAACAACACCGCAAAGAGCTTTGAGGTCTTTGTACCCTGAAATAGAAGGTACAACATCATCAGGATTCTCATCAATAAGGCTTTCGATTATCAAATCGCGCATTTCCCAATACAGTTCCTCAAATGAGGCAAGGGAAAGATGTAAAATATCTTGAGCATTTTGCTCAACCCATTTAATCACATCGAAAAACACTTCTGTTTCTAAATCTTTATTACAACAAAAGTGAACCGTACCATCAGATTTTTTAGAGCTTGATAGCCCACCATAAGCACCATCTCGGATTTGCAGGCCAGTAAACCCTGATACTTTTTTTGAAGTGTATTTAAAGAAATCATCTGTAACTATTTCTGGGTACTGACATTTTTCAACGTTGTACATAGATGCCTCCTTGTGAATATAACGAATGACATGGAAGCCTGTGCAGTTTCTGAGTATCAAAACAAAAATCGTCTTCTGCAGAGCGTTCCCGGGATCGGAAAAGTCGCAGCGGCATCCATCATTAGCAACGTCCCTGAGCTTGGACTTATAACCAACAAACAAGCCGCTGCACTCATTGGTGTTGCCCCCATCAATCGAGAAAGTGGACGCTATAAAGGCAAGCGAGTCATTCAGGGGGGGGGGGCGAGCACAAGTACGCACCGTGCTCTACATGGCTATGATGTCTGCGATGCAGTGTAACCCTGTTTTTAAAGCGACTTACCAGCGACTATTAGCCGCAGGTAAACCTAAGAAAGTCGCGATCATTGCATGCGTCAGAAAGATGGTAGTGATCTTAAATTCCATGCTGCGAGATGGCACCATATGGGATGAAAACAACGCCAAAAATTAATTATTGACGCCATAGTCGTTTGTTAGGCTAATTCTGACCACTTGCGCTTAACCAAGAATTTCGGAATAACCTCCCGACCAAAGCCACCATATTTTTTTGCCTCTCGATTCCACCATTGGCTCGATGGATGAGGAGCCACAACACACTCAAGGCCTAAATTACGTACAACTTTTGCACCGTACTCTCCAGCCTTTGCTGAACAGAAAACAACAAGATCTGGACTCAGAGTTTTGATTACGTCCGTAACGATAGTTTCAGACATTTTCAAGTCTAAAGAATGAACTTTAATACTGTCACCTTCATTTTCAGCTGGCCTTTGAAAGTAATTCATAAAAGCCACATGCTCTAAAATATCAGCTGAGTTCGTGTAACCAAAAAATGCATCATTAATCTCTTTCGCTACATTTCTATAAATCCAATGAGACTTTTTTGGGAAGTTGGTAGGGATATTCTTTTTAATGATACCGCTAGTATTAATCCAAGATTTTTCGGTATCAGTGAGGTCATTTTGATTATTTAAATACCAATTTTCGATGTTCAATGATGATGTGGACCCTTTGGGCAAATAATGACTTTCTCCAATAACCAACAGCTTTTTAGTCCTACCTTGGCCATACTTTGAACCAACCCAAGGCTTGAGATTTGGATAATTCTCATAGTGTGTATTTGAATACATTTTATCTCCTTTTAGCCTAACGAATGACATGGACTCCCCCTCATCCAGACTCTGCCACACTTGAAGAGTCAAACACGATATATGTTCGGAGGTCACCATGTCACTTTCACTCTATGGCATCGATTTAGCCAAACATAGCTTCAGTATCCATGGCGAAGATGCGACAGGCAATGCATTGACCCACAAAATAGCCTTTACAACGTAAAACTCAGGGGGCGGTCTAAAGTTCTTGAAACTTTGGATTTAGCGTGACACCCATTGTTAAATTCTTCCATAAAACACCTCAACTCTATAAAATCAAGCCGCATTTAACAATCTTCGACAAGCACTTAGCCCTTGCGTTCGTCGTTTGCCAATATGGCAATGGTATTCCCGTAAAAGATGCTCTTTACCTATAGCGCCTGAGAAATTTTTCTCTAAATACCCCGCCAGTTCCAACCAATTTTCTTCACTTAAGCCAAGCCGTAAAACGATATTAAGCGCCCCCTGCGATATACTTCCTTTTTTACCATCTCGAATCGCACGGCCGGTCTCATCGACAAGTAATAAATAGTCAGTCAACACAAAGGGCAAGCCCTTAGGCATATTGGTACGTAGGTTTCCGACGAAAGGAAGTAATGATTTCGGTTGGTGGCTTGATTTTGCGGCGTTCACCCGCTTTTTAATGCTGGTGTGGGCTGATATTCCTGGAGTTTTAGCTATGCCCGCACGTACGGGATTTAAGTCAACATACGCCATGCACGCAGCCAATGCGGCCTCATCAAGCAATGCTTGAGATTTAAATCGGCCCTCCCAAAAGCGGCCTGTACAGCCATCTTCTTTATTGGCTTGACGGGCAATAGGCTCATTGAGCAACCGCATAAACCAGCTGATGTCATGCAGCCGTTCACGCCAATCCTCAACAATGCGTTCTACCGCCAGCAATTGAGCCTTATCCATTTTGCTACGTTGGTTTTCATCTATCCAACTGTTTGAAAGGTAATTGCCTTTGCACACTTGATGCCAACGGGTGATGACCTCTTCTTGTGTCCAGCTCTGTGCTTGGTCTTTATCAACATGCAGTACAATATGAGTATGATTACTCATCACCGCATAGGCGCAAACATCTAGTGCAAACACCTTGGCGAGAAACAGCAATCGTTGCTCTACCCAGCCGCGACGGTGTTCAAAGCATTTGCCCGTTAGCGGGTCTTTCCCGCAAAGAAAGCTTCTTCTCACACACCGTGATACACAATGGTAATACGGTGTATCTATTAGACTCACTTGTGTCTTTCTTGCCTTTGGCATCCTTAGTGACCTCTTGATTCATCCCTGATAAATCAAGCCTAGAACACAAGGCAAAAAAGTACAAAAGCATGGGTGTCTTGTTTGTTTTTTTGTTTGTTTTCTTATGTTTATATTTCAACCACCTGAGAATCAGATGAGACAATAGTTCTAAACTCATCGCCAACAGCTGCTGTAATCATTTGCTTGTTCGAGTTTGTTTCAATTGCAAAGCCTCCATAGAATAAGACTCTGCTGCCAAAATTAAACAAATTAGAATTCATACTTTTAGTTAGTTTAACTATTGGATAATTATCTGAACCAAAACGTCTTTTCTGTGGGTAAAATTCGATGTGCTCAAAAGGGTTAAGATTAGAAGGTAATCTCACAACATTAACTTTTCCTATAACAGCTGCTTTAACTACTCCTTCATTACGGATTTTTTGCTTTAATAGTTCATACTGTCCAACTGAATAGAAAAAGTCATTCCATAACCTTTTTTCACCATTAACCATGAGTTGGATTTTATTCCTTGCTACTGGATTATTAACACCATATAAATATATTTCTTTTAAGCTTTGTACTGTCTTAACATAAGTAGATTTCCTACCTTTAGCTTTGTAATCCTTTTTCACTGAATTTACGTTCGGATTATGAACAAAGTCTCCCTCTTTAATATGTATTTTCCGCCGATCATCCGTATCAATAATATGAATACGAAACAATTCTTCGCCCCGCTTTAAAGCAGAAGCTACATCCTGATCAGATAAATCTACGCCAACGCTATCATTCCCTGATGTTTTAAATATACAATGATCAGCATGGACTACTTTTTGTGCTAGCCTAAAATGTGCAGGTATGTGCTGAGATCCATTTTTTCCTTCCCTCTTAAATTCTGAAACATGATTTAATAAGGCTCCACATTCTGTACCTACACAATAAATAGGTTTGGGAGCCCCAAGCTTGTAATAATCCACTATTGAAACCTAATTTCCTTTACTATCCAAAGCAAAGGGAATTTTGACTCCGCTCATATTGCCTCCATAAACATAACGAATGACATGGACTCCCCCTCATCCAGACTCTGCCACACTTGATAAGTCTGGGTAAAAAACGTTCGGAGGCCACCATGTCAAAATCACTTTATGGCATTGATCTTGCCAAACATTCGTTCAGTATCCATGGCGAGGATTCTACAGGCAAGGTATTGATTCATAAAACGCTATCGCGCTCAAAAGTGTTAACCACGTTTGCAAACCTACCACCCGCTATCATCGGAATGGAAGCCTGTGGCAGTGCCCATTATTGGGCGCGTGAATTAACAAAGCTTGGTCATACACCAAAAATCATGGCGGCCAAGTATGTGGCGCCTTTCAGAACGGGCGCCAAAAACGATCTTAACGATGCAGTCGCTATTTGTATCGCCGTTGCCCGTCCTTCAACGCGCTTCGTAAAAATCAAATCTCCCGAGCAGCAAGCGATTTTGATGCTTCATCGCGCCCGCGAAAATTGGGTACATGAACGCACGGCGTTACTTAACCAGATCCGCGCGATGATGGCAGAATTCGGTATCATCGCTCCTGTCGGTCGTCATGCTCTCCAACGCGCCATTCCCGAT
>NZ_JAKJSN010000014.1:0-136105 GCF_050337005.1 Photobacterium japonica
AACCAATCAAGTAAAACTTAACAAGCTGTCACATTTTTCATAATTCAGCCATAACTTCCATTAATCGCTAATAACCCAGACTCCAGACATAAAAAAAGCAGCATAAATGCTGCTTTTTGTTGAAAATAGTAAACGGTTATTGCGTGACAGGCTCTGCATCTGGCACAACACGCTCAGAAACCGTAGCCGGAACGACGGGTAAGGCTTCTTGTGCAGCCGCATCCTCTTGCAGTGGTGTCATCGTTGCTTCCACCACCACGGCAGACAATTGCGATTGTAAATCGGCAATCTTGTCATTCTGCTGACGAATCAACGCTTGTAAGCCTTCCAGCTGATCTTGCGTCTGATCTTTTGAACCCAACTTTTTCGTCAATGCGTACTCTTGACGCGCCGCACTCACCTGTTGGCGAATCAAGGTACCTTGCTCTGCCAAAGAACGGTCTCGCAAATCCGTGTCATTCAGGGCTTGTGAAATCGCCAGCATCTGCGCTTCGACATCGAGTAAATAACTTTCGTATTCATCGCGGCTACGATCACGCAACGCTTTAACCGCCGCTGCCATGTGTTCCGCATGGGCTAACTCAAACGTGATCTGCGTGACAACCTGACTGATCGCATCAAACGCACGTGGCGATTGATCAATAAGGGATTTACCCGTATTGATTTCCGCTTCAACTTTGGCATAGCTCAATGGCGCTAAATATCGAACATCCTGACGACGCAGTTCACGCAATGCACGTTCCTGCGGCGCAATATAAATGCGCTTTATCACCCGCACTTCTAAGCTCTGGGCGCGCGATAAGAATTCCACCTGTTCATCTTTGGCTTTACTGACATCCCCTTTCGCGATCGCGCTAAACAAGCTGGCATAAAAGCGGTCCAAACGGGCAAACTCACTGTGGTAATGATCACTCGCATCAATCGACGTGAGGTAATCCATTTGGGTCATGGCCGGTTTCAGCACATCATTGGCCACGCGCTGCAAGTACTCGAGTTCTTGATAGTTGTGATCAACAATCGCAATCTCAGCATTGAAACGGTCTAGGTACGTTTCCGAAGAAAACAGCGAATAGCTTTGTTGTGCGGTCTCCGGTGTCATTTCCATGTCGCGATACAGACTGTCGGCACGTAACCAACTTTCCATCATCGCAACGTATTTATCCGGTGCATAAAGACGAAAGACCTCCGCATTGATCAAGATATCCCGCCAAAAGCGATGAGTGTGTTGCGCCGCTTGTAATACATCTTCCGTATTAAACGTGGTTTCTGCGCTCTGTTGTCCTTCAGGGGTTGTACTGCAGCCCCCGAGCAAAGCCGCTAGCACTAAAAGGCCTGCCGCTTGCTTGCAATAAGTCATATCCGTGTTCCGATTCGGCGCCCTCGCCTGATCCAATGTGACTCAGCGAAGTATTCTTGTCTAATTATTGGCGTTTATTCATTGTATATGACTGACCTTAACAGAAAAAGTTCATACTGTGATTTTCGACACGACGACAACATGATTGCGCCAGAGACAGCATTTCATCGTAAATTACCGCTTATTTGCGACAAAAATGGCCGCTATAACAGAAAAGCGAACAGCACATGACATGCTGTTCGCCCTTCATCAACGCGTTTTCTACTGAGTACTGACGTAAAAAACCTCACGTCATACGGGTCACTGACTACAACTCGGTATCATCCTGCGTTTGTGCCAACTCATCGTTTTGATGACACGTACAGATTTGATTGAGAATACTCAATAAACGTTCTTTATTCAGTGGCAATGGGTTGCCTTTGATCGCATTTGACAATAATGCATCTTCTGCAACCTCTTCAAACATCATGTCACATAATCCATATTCCGAGACCCGAGGCAAATTCAACCGCTTGAGGGTACGCTTCGTCCACTGGATCCCGTCACTGATTTCCGCATTCGTACTGCCCGTCAGAATGCAGGCCAATTGGCGATAGCGGTTAAGTACATCCGCTCGGCCGGCTTCACGGGCAGCAAGCACGTTTTCGTGCATCACGTAAGGAGCCAATTGTGCAGTGATCAAACCGTGTGGCGCATCTAATCGTCCTCCTAACGAGGAAGCCAATCCGTGCGCCGCCCCGAGCTTGGCATTGGCTGACGCCATGCCCCCTAACAAGGCAGCAAACGACATATCAGATCGCGCACGGGGATCATCATCTTCGCACGCAGCGATAATCGCCCCTGATAAACGACGTAACCCTTCTTCACACACCATATCGGTCAGGGGATTCGGGTCCCCACATACATAGGCTTCCATTAGATGGGCGAAGGCATCCATCCCGCAGTAACCTGACATCGTCGGATCCATGCCATAGGTGAGCGTGGGATCTATAATAGACAGATCCGGCAGCATCTCAGGACAACGCAGGCTGACTTTGACATTTTCTTGCGCTGAACGCAGCACGGCATTCTTACTCACTTCTGAACCGGTGCCAGCGGTGGTCGGTACGGCAATATACGGCAGCGGCTTGGCTTGCAATGGCACATTACGCCCCACCACTTCCACATAATCGTAAACGCTACCCTGATTGGGAATTAACGCTGCCAGCGCTTTACCGGTATCCAATACGCTGCCCCCACCAATGCCTAGCACCATATCAGGGCGAAACTTACGTCCCATGGCGGCCATTTCTTCCACCATCGCAATCAAGGGCTCACCGTGAATCGCCACCTGCTGATAACGCATCCCCTGCTGCTTCAAGTAGCTCACGACCGGCTCTGCGCGGGTACCGTCCTTACCTGTAACCAGCAATACGCTATACCCGAACTGGTTTAACGACGACAAGGAATTGATTAGCGCACCTTCACCAAAAATAATTCGTGATGAGGTCATGAACTGGAACATAAGCACTCCGTTACGCAGGTAGATTGAGTTAATTATTAATGAGTGTGCCCCGTTACGAAATCCTGTTTTTGATTCTGAGCAAGCTTTTACCAGTGATATCCATCGCTTACCCCAGAATCAGTCCATTGTCACATTTTGTTGTTATTTGTTGCGTCACAAATATGAAATGATAACGAAACGTTACTATCATTTTAAGGTTCTAGTCTTACCACAGCAAAAAACGGCAATGAAGCCATAAAAAAACACTTGCAGGGGACATAAAATGAAAAAGACAGTTTTGGCATCCACGCTCACCACACTTCTTTTCGCTGGCACGGCAAACGCTGCCATGGTTTATCAGGATGATTCCAGCTCACTCAGTATTGGTGGACGTGCAGAAGCGCGCTTTAACGTTTCTGACAACAATAAAGTGGGTGACAATAGTTCATTCGAAGATATCAGCCGCGCCCGTGTCAACATCAAAGGCAAAACCCAAATCATGGACGGCCTTGGCGCCTTTGGTACCTATGAGCTCGAAGTGGACCCTGGTAAAGATCAAACCATTGATACCCGCTACTTATTCGCCGGTATTGATACCCACTACGGCGCTTTCTCGTACGGCCAACAAGACTCGGCACAGGTCATCCTGACCGACTTCACTGATATTCTGGCCACCTTCGGCGGAGATGCGGCTGACCTTATCAACGGTAACAAAGACAAACGCGAAAACAACTTTGTGTATGCCGGCACCTTTGATGCGCTCACCGTCACCGCCAACTACATAGTGAACGATGAGAAAGATTCAGACAGCTACGGTATTTCATTTGTTTACTCACTGCCTATGGGGCTTGATCTCGGCGTAGGCTATGTTGATGGTCAGGAAAGCGATGAAGATGCTGATCAGATCAACTTAGCGGGTGCCTACACCTACAACGATTTCTACTTTGCTGCGATTTATACCGATGGCTCATTGGGTGATGAAGACTTGAAAGCCTATGAAATTGCAGCGGCGTACAAAATCAACCAACTGACCCTGCAAGGCGTCTACAACTTCCAAGAAGAAGGCAGCACGGATACCGTGGATTACTACGCGCTGGAAGGGGTCTATAAATTTAACGGCAATTTCCGCGCCTATGCCGGTTACCGCTTTGAACAAATCGACGATTTAGATGATCAAGTGCAAGCGGGCGTACGTTACGACTTCTAATAAGCAGCATACTCACAAGCTGCAATGCCCATAACGCTCACACACAACAGTCTTAACATGCATCACGCAACACTGGCGACACCAGAAACCGAGCACGCGCTCGGTTTCTTTTTTCTGCCCAAGCCTACCCCTCACAAGCGCTCATGCATCGGGAAACAGCGAAAAGAATCGGCATCAATCGGTTTTCTCTATCGCACTGAAAGAGAAAACCCGCTTTCTCATCAAGTACAGGCACGCTATAGTAACTGCATCAAATTTAAGGAGAGCTATCATGTTTGTTGTTATTTTTGGTCGCCCAGGCTGCCCATTCTGTGTTCGTGCAAAAGATCTTGCCGACAAACTAAAAGAAGAACGTGAAGACTTTAACTACCGTTATGTCGACATTCATGCAGAAGGGATCAGCAAAGCAGACCTTGAAAAGACCGTCGGTAAACCAGTAGAAACCGTGCCGCAAATCTTCGTCGATCAAGAGCACATCGGTGGTTGCACAGAGTTTGAAGCGTACGCCAAAGAAAACCTGAATCTATTTCAGTAATCGCTATAAAACACACAGTGCGATAACAATTTTATAAAAAGGCTGAAGCATCAGCCTTTTTTCATTTTTAGCTATTAGTAAAACCCACATCTCATAATAGTTTTTTTCTCTCAAAAGCCCGCATTTCCGTTAGGCACCCTCCGGAAAATCAGCTAAAATTTTCGGCACTTTTGTTGTTATCGCCTCTTCTTCGGAAAAATTTGTTGTGAATATCGATGTTGCCGCCCTTCTTCGCCAGAATGATATTCTGTTGCTCTTTGTGGTCTTGGCTGTTGGTCTCTCTGCAGGAAAAATTCGCATTGCGAATATGCAGTTAGGCAACTCTATCGGCGTTTTAATCACCGCCCTGCTGTTCGGTAATGCCGGCTTTACCTTTAATGCGGAAGCCCTCAATATCGGTTTCATGCTCTTCATTTTCTGTGTCGGTATCGAAGCAGGCCCGAACTTCTTCGGGATCTTTTTCCGTGACGGTAAACATTATCTGATGCTCGCTATGGTCGTGGTGGTCTCCGCCGTCGCCATTACGGCGCTCATGAGTAACTACCTCGATTTAGGCCTCGGTATGGCCACCGGTTTAATGGCGGGTTCACTCACCGCCACCCCCGTCTTAGTAGGGGCAAAAGATGCGCTGCTCAGCGGATTAACCGATGTCACCGATCCCACGGCCATTCAGCAAATAGTTGATAGCGTGAGCGTCGGCTACGCCATGTCGTACCTGATTGGCCTTGTCAGCGTGATCATGCTGGCGCGTTTGATGCCCATGCTGCAAAAGCAAAATTTGGCAGAATCCTCACAACAAATTGCTCGCGAACGGGGCATTGGCGAAAGCGCTCAGCGTAAAGTGTATTTGCCTATCATTCGTGCTTACCGTGTCGGCCCTGAGCTGATCAACTGGATTGACGGCCGTAACCTGCGTGAATTGGGTATCTACCGCCAAACCGGCTGTTATATCGAACGTATTCGCCGTAACGGTATTTTGGCTAACCCTGATGGCGACGCTATTTTGCAAGAAGGCGATGAAATTGCCTTGGTGGGCTACCCAGATAGCCACGCCCGTCTTGACCCGAGCTTCCGTAACGGTAAAGAAGTGTTTGACCGCGACTTACTCGACTTGCGTATCGTCGAAGAAGAGATCGTGGTGAAAAACGCCAACATTGCCGGTAAGCGTCTGTCTGAACTTAACTTATCGGAATACGGTTGCTTCCTTAACCGTGTGGTTCGTGCGCAAATCGAAATGCCGATGGACCACAATATTCTGCTGAGCAAAGGGGACATCCTGCAGGTCAGTGGCGAAAAAAGCCGGGTACTTGGCCTTGCTGAGCGTATCGGGTTTATCTCGGTTCACAGCCAAATTGCCGATTTGATTGCCTTCTGCTGCTTCTTTATTCTCGGCTTGCTGGTCGGCTCCATCACCATGACCTTTGGTCATATTGCCTTTGGTTTGGGTAGCGCGGCCGGGTTGTTGATTGCGGGGATTACCTTGGGCTTCCTGCGTGCCAACCACCCAACGTTCGGCTACGTGCCTCAAGGGGCACTGAATATGGCCAAAGATCTCGGCTTAATGGTGTTCATGGTCGGCATTGGCCTGAGCGCGGGTTCTAACCTGTTTGCGTCACTGGAAAACGTCGGGATCATGGTGTTTGTGGTGAGCTTAATGGTCAGCGTAATCCCAGTGGTACTGGCTTACCTGTTTGGGGCTTACGTCCTGAACATGAACCGCGCCCTGTTGTTCGGTGCCATCATCGGTGCCCGTACCTGCGCCCCTGCGATGGACATGATCAACGAACACGCCCGCAGTACGATTCCTGCGCTGGGATATGCCGGTACCTACGCCATTGCTAACGTCTTGTTGACGATCGCCGGCACACTGTTTGTGATCCTCAACTAAGCCGTATCGCAACCAATACAACGCATTGATTTTATCGCCCTCTGATGGACACATCAGGGGGCATTTTTTTGCATGTTATCCTTTTGAGTCAGCCCAGATTCAGTCCCCCTCGACTAAGCTAGTCACAGATAATACCCCGTATAAAGCCCCAAAATTACAACGAATTATTCGCCACCTGTTGCGCTATTCAGTATATTGGATAAATTAAAAACACATTGGTAATCAAAATTATGCGTATCCTTATTGTTGAAGATGACCCCATTTTGAGTCACCACTTAAAATCTCAACTCAGTGAGTTAGGCCACCAAGTGCAGTGCGCAGGCACCGCAGAAGAAGGCTTGTTCTTTGCTCAGGACTACCCCAATGATGTCGCCATTGTCGATATCGGCTTGCCCGATCGTGATGGCATCAGCCTGATTAAAGACATGCGCGATAAAGGCTTACGCTTGCCTATCCTTATTCTAACGGCTCGCTCCAACTGGCAGGACAAAGTCACGGGCCTGGAAGCCGGCGCGGATGATTACTTAGTCAAACCGTTTCAGAAAGAAGAAATGGTGGCACGTTTAAGCGCCCTTGTTCGCCGCAGTGCCGGGTTTGTAAAACCAGAAATGACCGCGGGTGACATTCGTGTTGATCTGCTAGCGAAGCAAGTGTTTATTCACGACACCCAGCTTGAGCTGACGGCCTTTGAATACGATTTACTGGAATATTTAATGCGCCACAGCCGCCAAGTGGTGTCGAAGCAGCGTTTACTCGATGTGCTGTATGAAGATCAAGAAGGTGATCCGAACACCATTGAAGTGATGATCAGTCGCTTACGTAAAAAGTTCACCAGCAACGGGCAAGATAACCCTATCTCCACCATTCGTGGTCAAGGGTATATCTTTGAGTTACAAGCCCAGTGATGAAAAACATTATCCAGCCCAGACTGCGCCGTCGGGTACTCGTCACCTCGGTGGCCATCATTGTATTGATCACCTCCGCCCTTGCCGGTGTGATCAATCAGCTCTACAGCCAAAGCTATATGGCCGCTTACTCATCAGAGCTGGTGGCACAAATGCCTATGGTGGTCGCACAGCTCAACCGCGCGGGTTTGATCAAAGATGTCGATAAATGGATCAACTCTGTTGACCCGTCAAACACGGATTACATGTCGGTGGTCTGCGATAAAAACGATCACACTATCTGGCTGTCAGAAGAAGCGAAAACAGCAACGATTGGCGACATTTGTGGCGAGCTGCCGAATAACATTCCCGTGCCCACGCTGATCGAAACCCTCTCGGGCGACAGTTATATTGCCTACAACATGAGCCAAGAGCGTGAAGGCGGCAAAATCTACCAGCTCGTGGTCTTGCGCTCGGGCGATGCCTACATGTCATCCTTGCAACAACTGCACAAACGCACCACCTTCTATTTGGGTTTGTTTGTACTTATTGCTATCGCCTTTTTGATTGCTGCGTTTCATTGGAGCTTTCAGCCATTACGTAAACTGGCGACCCAGCTGGATCAAATGACGGAAGCCAAACGCGACACGCTCGATGATAACTACCCAATGGAATTGCAAGATGTCACGTTGGCGTTAAACCGCCTGATTGAAATCAGCAATACCCAAAAAGGCCGCTATCGCCAAGCCATGGATGATCTGGCACACAGCCTAAAAACCCGTTTGGCCGCAACGAACGCCTTGCTGGATGACAATGACATTCCACGGGCAGAACTGAATCAACGCATCATGGAGCAAATCAGTCAGATGGATGAATTGGTTCAATACCAGCTCAAGCGCGCCATGATGGGTCAGCAAGGCTTACAGAAAGACAAAACCGACCTCAAGCCCCTGATCGACAGTTTTGGTCGCCTACTTAGCAAGGTGTACGCCGACAAAGACGTTATCTTGAACACCACTTTTGATCCGGCGCTGACGCTACCGGTCAACCGCAGTGATTTGATGGAGCTACTCGGTAATCTGCTGGAAAATGCTTATCGGTTCTGTATTTCTGAAGTGCAGATCAATGCCATTGAAACCCCTGACCATTACCTGATCCGGATTGAAGATGATGGCCCCGGTGTGGCCGAGGCAATGCGGGATGCGATATTCCAACGCGGTGTCAGGGCGGATCAGCGCAACCCAGGGCAAGGTATTGGGCTGTCTGTTTGCCATGAAATTGTGATGAGCTACCGTGGCAGCATTCATGTGGAAGCATCATCCCTTGAAGGTGCCGCTTTTGTCATTGAACTGCCTAAGCGTTAATGGCCGCTCTCTTTCAACCATAAGAAACGCGAATAAAAAAACCGCCTATCAGGCGGTTTTTTTTTTTCGGGCTATTATCGCGAGAGTCTGTCTTCAACCCACGCGATCAGGCGCGATTAGATGTTTTCAACGTCAAATTCAACAGCCGTGTTAACGTCTGCGTCGTAATCTACCGTTGCGATACCAAAGCCAAACAGCTTCAAGAACTCATCTTTGTACTGCTGGTAGTCAGCCACGTCGAACAAATTCTCGTTGGTCACGGTTGGCCATAGCTCACGGCAGTGCTTCTGAATGTCTTCACGCAACTCCCAGTCATCCAAACGTAGGCGGTTTTCGCTGTCTACGTCTGCTACGCTGCCGTCTGTTTTGTACAAACGTTGGGTGAACATGCGGTGAATCTGTTCCATACAGCCTTCGTGAACGCCTTCTTCGCGCATTTTCTTGAAGACCATCGCGATGTAAAGTGGCATCACAGGGATCGCCGAACTGGCTTGTGTCACAACACTTTTCAATACTGCAACGTTGGCAGAACCGCCCGTTACCGCTAACTTGCCGTTAAGCTCAGCCGCTGCACGGTCAAGATCCATCTTCGCTTTACCTAGCGCACCGTGCCAGTAAATTGGCCACGTGATTTCAGTACCGATGTAGCTGTAAGCCACGGTCTTACAACCGTCAGCCAATACACCCGCGTCAGACAGGGTATTGATCCACAATTCCCAATCCTGACCGCCCATCACGGTGACGGTATCTTCAACTTCTTGCGCTGTCGCAGGCTCGATGCTTGCTTCAATCAATACGTCTTTGTTGGTATCAACCGCTGTCGCCGTGTAGGTTTCACCCATCGGTTTTAGCGTTGAACGGATCACTTCGCCGGTGTCTGGCATTTTACGCACAGGAGACGCCAGTGAGTACACCACCATATCAATCTGACCAAGATCGGCTTTGATCAAATCAATCACTTTCTGTTTTGCTTCGTGAGAGAACGCATCACCATTCAAGCTCTTGGAATACAAGCCTTCTGCTTTCGCATGCTTATCGAATGCGGCAGTGTTATACCAGCCTGCTGTACCCGGCTTCTTCTCTGTACCTGGTTTTTCAAAGAAAACACCAATGGTCGCCGCACCGCCACCGAATGCAGCAGCAATGCGTGATGACAGACCGTAACCGCTTGATGAACCCACGACCAGCACGCGCTTTGGTGCATTGGCAATAGGCCCTTGGGCTTTGGTATAAGCAATTTGCTCTTTAACGTTTTCTTCACAACCCACAGGATGCGTCGTTGTACAAATAAATCCACGAATTTTAGGTTTGATGATCATTTTCAACTTCCCTTACACAATTAGCAGTAGGATAAAAGGTAAATGGCAAGTTCGCATTATTTTTATGAGTGAAAACGCTAAATTTGGCAGTGGTTGGAGGTGTTCAACCGTGAACGTGCTGAATTTTGCGCAAAAAAAGTGCCACGCAAAAGCGTGGCACATGGGAGACACCAGGTTATTGTTCTGCGACTTTCGTCTTAGGCAGCCTTTCCCGGTTGCAAACTGCCTTTTTTAAATTTATCTGCAGCAAAATGATCCACTTGAATCGCTTGCTGTCTGAGTTGCTCTGCATTGTGCATCCTATCAACGTCTCCTTCTGTGACGATCCCCGCACTCAAGGCGATGTGTAATTTTTCTGTTAACGAAACCTTGCGCGGGATCTCGCCCGCCCTGATGGCGTTGGCCAATTTTGTCTCAATTTCTTTGACCTCATGCATGGCAATAAACGCCCGTTCGATAATCCCAACCGGATCCGTCGCTTTCTCACCGACATAACATAAGTGGGTTAATCGATCGCGTTGCGCCCCCGGTGTCATTAATACCTTGGCGACTTGTAAGGTCAGGGCATCATTGGGCGCGGCGTAATGCATACCCAGCGGGAACAACAGGCTACGCAATCCTCGTCCCACCCCTTTACGGGGGAAGTTGGCAAACACGCCATCAAACGCTTGCGAACATTGGTGTAAACAATGCTGCACCCCGTAATGTACCAAGGGGAGATCTTCAGCCTTTCGTCCTTCATCTTCATAACGTTTGAGTACTGCCGACGCCAAATACAAATGGCTGAGCACATCCCCAAAACGGGCCGAAATCATTTCATGGCGTTTCAGCTCCCCACCCAAGGTCAACATCGCCACATCCGCGGCCACCGCCAATGCCCGGCTCATACGACCTAACTGGCGATAATGGGTCGCGGTTTCACCACTGACGGGTGAGCGATTAAATCGCGATCGGGTGAACGCATTCAGCAATGATGTAGCGCTATTGCCGAGCGCAAAACGGATGTGTTTGGCTAACAGGCGATCAAAGTCTTCCGCCCCTTTCTGGCTATCGGGATCACTGGCGGCCGCCATTTCTTGTAAGACGTAAGGATGGCAGCGCGTCGCCCCCTGACCAAAGATCATCAAGTTACGAGTAAGAATATTGGCCCCTTCCACGGTGATCGCCACCGGCATCCCAAAATAGTGGTGTCCCAAGTAGTTCATGGGTCCCAACTGAATAGCACGGCCGGCATGCACATCCATCGCGTCATTAAGCAGACTGCGGGCAATTTCCGTCATATGGTATTTCGTTATCGCGGTCACAATGCCAGGGGTTTCCCCCATGTCTAGCGATGTGGTGGTTAGGGTGCGAGCCGCTTCGAGCAAATACGTCATCCCCGCTAAGCGTCCAATGGGTTGCGCGACCCCTTCAAACTGACCAATGGAGAGCCCAAACTGTTTACGTACCGTGGCATACGCACTGGTGGTACGGGCAGACAAATGCCCGACCGCCGCTCCCAGCGCGGGCAATGAGATGCCTCGTCCTGCAGACAAGCATTCCACCAGCATGCGCCAGCCCCGACCGACATAGTCTTGCCCGCCAATCACCCAATCCATCGGAATAAACACGTCTTGTCCACGGGTCGGCCCATTCATAAAGGCTAAGTTCAGCGGGTCATGACGCTCACCCAGCTCAACCCCCTCATGGTCTGCCGGGATCAGTGCACAGGTGATTCCCCGCTCTTCTTCATCCCCGATAAGCCCCTCCGGATCAGACAGTTTAAACGCCAAACCCAGCACGGTCGCCACCGGGGCAAGCGTGATGTAGCGCTTATTCCAACTGACTCGAATACCCAGCACCTCTTTACCTTGATAGTCGCCGTAACACACGACGCCGCGATCAGGGATCCCGCCCGCATCTGAGCCCGCTTCTGGCCCGGTTAATGCGAAACAAGGAATGTCTTTCCCTTGTGCCAAGCGAGGCAACCAATAGTCTTTTTGCGCGTCAGTCCCGTAATGGGTTAACAACTCCCCCGGCCCAAGTGAATTGGGCACCATCACCGAGACTGCGGCACTCAAACTTTTTGTTGCAATGCGCGCCACGATGGTGGAATTGGCGTGTGCCGAAAAATTCAGCCCGCCGTATTCTTCACCGATAATCAGGGAGAAAAATTTCTCGCGACGCAGAAACTCCCACACGGCCGGCGGCAGATCCTTGTCTTCCTGTACGATTTGGTAGTCATCGAGCATATCCAACAGGGTTATTAATTGGGTGTCGATAAAGGCTTGCTCCGACGCGCTTAGGGTCGGTTGTGGGTAGGTCAACAACGTATTCCAATTGGGCGAACCACTAAACAACTCGCCATCCCACCACACACTGCCGGCTTCCATGGCTTCGCGTTCCGTCTCAGACAACGGCGGTAACACTTTCTTAAACAGCTTAAAGGCGGGATCACTGAGGTAGCGCTTTCTTAGGTCGATTAGCATACTCATAGTTCAGGTCCTTTCGTCACGACGTTCGTTATGGGTGTGATGACTCGCAGGTGCTCGGGGTATCTGGGGATTGCTTTTGCGGGCGAAAGCCGCGTTATCCCTCCTTTATTAAGGACAGTGGTGGATCGATAGGTGCCGCTACGCCTGCCGCCAAATACGGCACAAGACGGTCAACCAACGCTTCAGGTGTGACTTGCTGGGAAAAATCGTTATTGGCTATCTCACACAATGCGGTGGATGACGCCATAGTGAACACTGACGCGCCGAGGGTAAAATGCAGTCGCCAAAACAGCGTTTCTTGATCAATAGAAGGATTCGCTCGCCGTATTGCGGTCGTAAATTGTGCCAGTACCCCGTCATAACGCGTCACGATAAACCAACGTAAATGCCCTTGCACATCGGTATATCCACGGCCAATCAACGACATGAACGTCGTCGCGCCCTGCGGACGAAAATCATTGAGCGCCAACAGCGGGGCTTTCAGGCACCGGAAGACGTCTTCCATCGTAAATTCATCTCGGGTTAATAACACCTTCAACTCGGTTTGCAATGCAGGCATGAAGGTTTCTAAATAGCGACTCAGCACGGCCCTCACCAAGGTTTTTTTATCGCCATAGTGATAATTCACCGAAGCCAAATTCACACCCGCTTTACTGGTAATGGTTCTCAGCGAAGTATCATTGAACCCTTGCTCGGCAAAAAGCCGTTCGGCAGCATCCAAGATCCGGGCTTTGGTTTCTCCCTTTCCAGCCATATTCAATCACCTGTATTAAACGGACGTTTAAATTTTACATTTAATTTACAATTTTAACAAGAAGGTTTTCCACAAAGGGGCCTTACCAACCGCTGGGGTCTCCGCTATTTTCTCAGCGGGGTCTCATGACAATGCATTGAGAATGGCAGTCAAAAAAAAGAATGAGAAAAATAGAAAAAAGTGGGAACAAAGGGAAAAAACGCGGGTCATAATTAATGCCACTGCTTTTTCTTAGAAGACATTCTTCGAAGCCCGTCCCCTTATGGAGATGGGTTTTCTTTATTGGGGCGCACACTCCGCGGCCATTATCCGCCGCTTCTCTGCTGTTTTCCGATCGATATCGAGCACGTTACGTCAGCCCCATACGCAGTCACTCCCGCGGCCTAGCAGAATAGGCATTGAAAAAATTAGCTTAAAATCATTAATTTAAAAAAACATCTGCTTTTTTTGAACATTTTTCGGAACCAACGCTGATTTCACGGGTCATAACTAGTGACATTAAGATTAAAGATTTTTGATTTGTTCGCTGGCCGCCAACACGCCTTCTTCTCTTTAGTCCGCTGATGCCACTGCTGCTAAACTCCTAATTGTGTAAATAGAGCTTTGCCCACTGCTTGTCAGTGGGCTTTTTTTTGCCTGCTCTTTTACCAACGTCATATACCCACGCCACACATCCCTTTTTAGAATGCACTGTTTTATAAAATCCCATCGGATACCCCAGTCAAAATCAACCTCCCTTTTTTCTCGGTCAGGAACGACCAATGAAACGTGATATGACACGTAGATATGCAATCAGACTTATAGGTTGGACGAGGATTCGCTTTTTTTACCTTTACCCTCCTTAACCGCCTATTTACTATTCACACAGTGATCAACCATCACGCACAACAATGCTTTATCGGCATGATAAATAAAGTGAATTGTCATCTGCCATCGTTATATTTCCGTTGAGAGAAAGGGATTAAATGGAATATTCAAAAATCTATATGCTTTGTGTCGTTGCCGCCCTAGCCGGATGCTCAACGACGCCAACAACACACATGACCCTTGCCGAAAAAGGCCAATATGTCGCGAATACTGACAACGCGACGGAAGGCAATAACTTGGGCGTCATTTCAAATATCGCGTTTATCGATGAATCCAATATCATCCCAGCGGTAAAAGGCACACGCTTTGGCATGAGTTACGATGTCACCGGTGAAGACACGCAAGTGGTACACAAAATCACGTTCCCGCCGATGAAAGATCCTAAAACCGGCAACATGATTGATTCTGTGAGTTATAACCAAGCCATTACCACGGGCAACACATTCTTTGGTTACTACATTTCAGAAGATTGGGAAGTGGTACCAGGGAAATGGACATTCTCTATCATCCATGATGATGATGTTGTGTTGACAGAAGAATTTACGCTAGAAAAACCGGTTTATTAATCGGCGATCAAACCCAAGCCTCGCTTTATGGGTTTCACTCTACTTGCTTATCTAAACGGCTCTATTTAGGGCCGTTTTCTTTAATTCTTCACCAATACGTCGCCCCAATCCCCCGCTCCTGATCTTCCCTGACACGCATTGAAAAAATAATTTTTTAAAAAAATGCAGTTTGGCGTGAACTTTGTCGAAAAGCCTTGGTCATATTAATAACACTTCAATTTAAAGATGATTATGACGCAGTCACTCTTCTTTAATTATTGATGCCACTGCTGCTAAACTCCTAATTGTGTTTATTTTTCATCCCGCCGCGTTTGCAGCGGGATTTTTTTTATTGGTGCGTTTTCAATGCCTATATTTCTGGCATATAAGCCATCAAGTCAGGGTGCGTCAGCGTCAAGTCCAGTAATTCACACGTCGCCTGTGCATCAATCACTTTACAGCCCCTGGCCTGAACGGCCTCTTCGGTTTCCGGAATAAACTGTGGCAATGGCAAACCGGCTTGTGCTGCCATGTGGCAATAATACCTTGCACGTGAAGGGTGTTCCGGCGCAGCCAAATGCAATACCTGTCCACCCGGCCACTGTTGAATAATGCGTTTAATGGCCTGTATGCAGTCGTGTTGGTGTATCAGGTTTACTCGATCGCCTCCTTGCAGGATACCTTCCCGTCCAGACAAAAAGCGGACAGGATGACGACCCGGGCCAATCAATCCTGCCAACCGTAGCACCACGGCATCCTCTCCCCATTGTTGCAACACGTGCTGTTCCATCTGGGCATGCGCATGGCCAGACGCCGTCTCTGGCTGCACAGGGGTGGATTCAACCACCGTGCCTGTTATCCCACCATACACCGCCGTTGTGCTAATGAAGATAATCCGCTGAGTCCCGTAGTGACGCGCCGCTGCAATGAGTTGCCCCACATTTTTCTGCCAGGCAGGGACAGCCCCGGTTTGGCGCCCAGGCGGCACATTGATCACCAGCACATCGGTAGTAAAGAAGTCAGCAAGACATGAAGAAGAGGCCACATCCAGCGGTAACTGCAACTTGACGCCGTGCACACCCATGGCAGCCAACGCCTCGACGTCTTCTTTTTGTTGTCGACTGCCCCACACCTCGGCCCCTAATGCCACTAATTGCGCCGCCAACGGCGCCCCTAGCCAGCCACAACC
The DNA here is from genome assembly GCF_050337005.1 of Photobacterium japonica. NCBI lineage: Bacteria > Pseudomonadati > Pseudomonadota > Gammaproteobacteria > Vibrionales > Vibrionaceae > Photobacterium > Photobacterium japonica. The sequence continues at coordinate 15,867 of NZ_JAKJSN010000014.1, forward strand.
ACAAATGCTGACTTTCGTATTATTCCATATATCCACCCGTCCTCCCCGTCATAACCAATCAATAAAATGGCGGTAAATAACCACGGCATTTTTTTCAACCTGTAAATTAATTCCCTGCTACTGAAAATAAACAACAAAATAAAGCCAATGTCGCGCACATATCGGTCGTTTTGCATAATTTTCATTTCAATTCTGAAAGGAAAAACTCGATCTTTGTCAAACTATAATAAAAAGACAACGTAATACTCGCCGATTTGCTAGGAGCAGATCTCTGAAAAGTAGTATAGTTTCATCAAAATGGCGCGATAAGAACAACGTAGCCAATAATGAAATTCAGTAACGAGCGGTAACCGCCATGAATACCCTAGAGAAAATTCAAAAGAACCTTGATAATTTCAGCAAATCAGAGCGTAAAGTGGCTGAGGTCATTCTTGCATCACCTCAAACCGCCATTCACTCCAGCATTGCAACTCTGGCGAAAATGGCCGATGTCAGTGAGCCTACCGTCAATCGCTTCTGCCGTCGACTCGATACCAAAGGGTTCCCCGATTTTAAACTGCATCTGGCACAAAGCTTGGCTAACGGTACACCGTATGTGAACCGTAATGTTGAAGAAGACGATGGCCCTGATGCCTATACGTCAAAAATCTTTGAATCAACCATGGCGTGCCTAGACGTCGCCAAAAACAGCCTTGACCCGATGCAGGTAAACCGTGCTGTGGATTTGCTCACTCAAGCAAAGAAAATATCTTTCTTTGGTTTGGGGGCGTCAGCGTCTGTCGCGCACGATGCGCAAAACAAATTCTTCCGCTTTAACATTCCGATTGTTTGCTTTGATGACATCGTGATGCAGCGCATGAGCGTGATTAACTGCTCTGACGGTGATGTCGTTGTGATGATCTCGCACACTGGCCGCACAAAGAGTTTGGTAGAAGTTGCCCGTATGGCCCGTGAAAACGGCGCTACCGTGATCGGTATTACCGCCAAAGACTCGCCGCTGGATCGTGAGTGTTCGCTGTCTATCTGCTTAGATGTGCCGGAAGACACCGACATCTATATGCCAATGGCCAGCCGTGTGGTGCAAATGACCGTGATTGATGTACTGGCAACCGGTTTTACCCTGCGTCGAGGCGCCGGGTTTCGCGAAAACCTTAAACGCGTGAAAGAATCCCTCAAGGATTCACGCTTCACGAAAGAAGGCATTTTATAAAAGAAAAGGCACGGCGCAGGTCGTGCTTTTTTTATGCCGCTACACTTGTCATATCACACCGCACAACCGTCGGTATTACCTCTGTTTTCTACCACTGAGAAAAAGGCTTTATGGTGGCGTGAAAAATCATTTATCAACGGCCATTTGAGGATGCTTTTTCTTACATTTTGTTGATAAAGAACAGCATCTTCTGGCACGTTAGTGTAGTACTATTTCTTGCACATCAATGAAAGTGATGATCATAATGCAATCGTTTTCATTGCACATAATGATACAAATGGAGCTTACAATGTCTGAAAGGCTAAGACGTACTAAAATCGTGACAACTCTGGGTCCTGCAACTGACCGTGATAATAACCTAGAAAAAATTATCGCAGCAGGCGCAAACGTTGTTCGCATGAACTTCTCTCACGGTAGCCCAGAAGATCACATTCAACGTACTAAGACTGTTCGTGAAATTGCAGCCAAACTGGGTAAGCACGTTGCTATCCTCGGCGATCTGCAAGGTCCTAAGATCCGCGTATCAACCTTCAAAGACAACAAAATCCAACTGGCTATCGGTGACGTATTCACCCTTGATAGCGACCTGCCAAAAGGCGAAGGTAATCAGCAATCTGTTGGCCTTGACTATAAAGAGTTACCGAATGACGTGGTCACCGGTGATCTCCTACTACTTGATGACGGTCGCGTACAACTTGAAGTGACGTCTGTAGAGGGCAACAAAGTGCACACTGTTGTGACCGTGGGTGGCCCACTGTCTAACAACAAAGGCATCAATAAAAAAGGTGGCGGCCTGTCTGCAGAAGCACTGACTGAAAAAGACAAAGCTGACATCATTACTGCTGCACAAATGGGCGTTGACTACCTTGCGGTGTCTTTCCCACGTAACGGCGAAGACATGAAGTATGCACGTCGTCTTGCAGTAGAAGCAGGCCTTGACGCTAAGCTTGTCGCAAAAGTAGAGCGCGCAGAAGCCGTTGCAACAACGGAAGCGATGGATGACATCATCATGGCGTCTGACGTTGTCATGGTTGCTCGTGGTGACTTGGGCGTTGAGATTGGCGACCCTGAGCTAGTAGGCGTGCAGAAGAAATTGATCCGTCGTGCGCGTAGCCTAAACCGTACCGTGATCACTGCAACGCAGATGATGGAATCCATGATCACCAGCCCAATGCCAACACGTGCAGAAGTGATGGACGTTGCGAACGCCGTGCTTGATGGTACGGATGCGGTAATGTTATCGGCTGAAACGGCAGCAGGTGACTTCCCTGTTGAGACAGTAACAGCCATGGCTAGCGTGTGTGTGGGGGCAGAGAAAGAGCCTAGCATCAACGTATCTAACCACCGTTTGGCACGTACGTTTGAATCGCCAGAAGAAACCATCGCGATGTCAACCATGTACGCTGCAAACCACATGGAAGGCGTAAAAGCGATGGTCGCAATGACAGAGTCTGGCCGTACACCACTGATGATGTCTCGTATCTCATCGGGTCTGCCAATCTTTGCCATGTCTCGCAATGAAAACACCCTAAACCGCGCATCACTATTCCGCGGTGTGACACCGGTGTTCTTCGACCGTGACAGCGATGCTGGCTTAGAAGCGGCAAAACACGCATTGAGTGTACTTAAAGACAAAGGTTTCCTTGACCAAGGCGATCTTGTGATCATCACTCAGGGTGATGTGATGGATACCGTTGGGTCAACCAACAACATGCGTATTCTGACGGTAGAATAAACCCTACTGCTTTGAGCAAGCATGATCAAAAAAGCGTGAGGCCACTGGCTTTCACGCTTTTTTTTATCGACGGTAATGATCGCTACGGATACGTTTTATCCACCCTGACGCCGTCATAAAAATACAAAATACGTACATCATCACCACGCGAAAAACGCATCGTGTTATCCATATCTTGGATCACATCAATCAAACGCCCATCATCCACCTTGATCAATATTTCGACCAACTGATAATCAACCACATGCTGCGTGGGTTGACGTTCATGAGCGATACCCGCTCCAGCAATCACCCCCACCGCAGTCGCGACTTCCCGTCCGGAGCCATCACCAAATTGGTTGCCGACTAAACCACCAATCACCCCACCTAATAAGGTTTCCCAGCCGTTACGCTGCGAGGTGACGATGTCTTGATAACTGATATACCGCACACTGTCGACGTGACCAAACACCACCTCATTCACCGCGCGCGCCTGATTACGGTTATAGGGCGCGGCCGATATCACCAACGGAAAAATTAGCAATAACAATAACGCTTTTCTCATCATATAATCCCCTTATACCCCGTTGCGTTACCCGTGGCATTGTTCAACAACCTGTATGTAATTATGGCAATCTATCTTCCTGAGCTCGACCCGGTCAACACTGACTTCCCCGCCCCAGAAACCGCACTGGCAGAACCGAATGGCCTGCTCGCATTTGGGGGCGACTTGCGCCCTGCCCGTTTACTGTCTGCGTATCGCCAAGGTATTTTCCCTTGGTTCACAGAAGGCGAACCTCTACTGTGGTGGAGTCCGGCTCCCCGGGCGGTGTTTTTGTCGGCACACTACCGTCCGAGCAAAAGCCTGCGTAAGTTTTACCGCAAATCAGGGTATACCATCACAGTGAACCATGCCTGCAAAAGCGTGATCCAATTATGCGCCGACACGCGGGGGAAAGATGAAACCTGGATCACCCCTGACATGATTCATGCTTACCAGCACATGCATGACCTCGGTTATTGCCATTCTGTTGAAGTGTGGCAGCAGGGTGAACTGGTCGGGGGCTTATATGGGATCAGTATGGGTGGCGTGTTCTGTGGTGAGTCGATGTTTTCAATTGCGGATAACGCTTCTAAAATTGCATTGTGGTCTTTTTGTCAGCATTTCTCCGCGCACGGTGGCCACCTTATCGATTGCCAGATGATGAACGATCACCTGGCGTCATTAGGTGCCGCAGAGATGGATCGCCCACACTTTACACAGGCGCTTCACCAGTTAAGCGATATCACGCTCGACGTGAACTGCTATCAACCTCAGGAGCTAACCCCGGTACTTTCATGAATCCTTTCAATCAGATTTCATTACGGATCGGGCTCACCCCCGAATCTGACTGCAACTACCTGCCAGGGGAAAACGAACAACTGGGCGTGGTGATGGATCATCACTGGTTCACACCCGAAGGCTATAATGTATTAATTGCGTCAGGGTATCGTCGCAGCGGCAGTGCCATTTATCGGCCAATGTGCACACAGTGCCAAGCCTGTACACCATTGCGGGTGGCATGCCAAGCCTTTACGCCAAGCAAAAGTCAGAAGCGCCAGCTCAATCAGATGAAACCGCTGCGTTGGGTGTTCAAGTCGACGTTGGATGAGGAATGGTTTTCACTGTATGAACGCTACATCCACCAGCGCCATCGCAACGGCTCAATGTATCCAGCGAACAAAGATCAGTTCTTTGAATTTTGCACCGCCCCTTGGATGCATACCCAGTTCTTACATGTGTATGATGGCGACACGCTGATCGCGATTGCGGTGACCGATGTGTTTGATGATGCACTCAGTGCGATGTACAGCTTCTTTGATCCGGCCTCCCCGCTGTCGCTGGGAACACTGTGCGTGCTGTACCAAATCCAATACTGCCAACAGACCGGTCGAGATTGGCTGTATCCGGGCTACCAAATTGATGCGTGCCCAGCGATGAATTACAAAATACGCTTCAAGCCCCACCAAAAGCTACGGGATAACCGCTGGCAATCGAGCGACTAACACCGCAAGATGAGAAAGCACCTTGCCAATTTTTCTTTAATGGGCTACGCAAAACCCCGTATTTTAAAGTAACTGAGATGTAGAGCTGCTATTTTCACCGGTAACTGCTTGCAAATTAGATAAAATGCGTTTTAATGCACTACAGTAGCTGACAAAGTACCACGGCAAGGGTAAAATTGCCGCCTGAACTTTACACTCAAACAGATTCAAGGCATTATCCAGCCCGATCAAGACGAATGGCTGGTAGCCTATAGAGGATTCAATGGCAAAAGAAGACGTAATTGAAATGCAAGGCACTGTACTTGATACACTGCCTAACACAATGTTCCGCGTAGAGCTAGAAAACGGTCACGTTGTTACCGCTCACATCTCTGGCAAAATGCGTAAAAACTACATCCGTATTCTTACTGGTGACAAGGTAACTGTGGAACTGACTCCATACGACCTAACCAAAGGCCGCATCGTCTTCCGCGCCCGTTAATCTTACGCAAAGATTACAGAATACAAATAAAACCCGGCGCTTGCCGGGTTTTATTTTTCTCCCTCTTCCTACTTCTCTTTTCATCGTCCCCCTCACGGTTAACACCTGTATATTTACCTGTTTTTTCTCCCGCTAATCACCCACTTTTTGCCTGTTTTTCAATCGTTTTAACCGCGCTATTTACCGGCTTGTTTCGCCTCGAAATTGACAGTGTTGTCATCAAAAAATCTCATTGAAACAAGCAGATTATTTTATTTGCCTCACAAGGATTTCGGTTGTCTAATCGCACAGCACCCAGCTGACATGGTAAGACCATGCAACCGAGGTGTAGACGGGTTCACCCTTGAGCCTCATCTTTCTTCATACCGTGAAATCTGTCTGCAGCACGGCCGTGTAGGAATGACAATGAAACCTCTCGCAATCCATGATGCACTGGTGCAACTTAGCCTAGTGACCGTTTGCGACACCGCAGCCAATCTCTACCCCAAAGACATTACGCTAACGGCAACGAGTCCTCTTGCCCGTCGCAAGAAAAGGATGTCGCTTAGGCGAACCAAAAGAGCACGTTAGCCCATAATCCCTTGGCCTATCGGTTTCACGCAGCCTGCGGAGTGTCTTCTTTCTATCATGACGCTACCCTCCGCATGCTAGATGAGTATTATCAACTTGGTGCTTGCAGTCTTCACGGCTGGGCTTTACCACAGCCGTCTTTAACACCGCTGCCAGCACCCAATCACTGATCGAGGAAAATACATGAGTGATTGGTCTATCAATGATGCACGTGACGTTTACAACACCCCTTACTGGGGTCAGGGCTATTTCGACATTAACTCACAAGGTGAAGTCGTTGTTAAACCTGATAATGTCAATCCGAACCATACTATTCCCCTCTCTCAATTGGCCGATGAGCTGATTGCCAAAGGGGCATCATTACCCGTATTAGTTCGTTTCCCTGATATTTTGCATCATCGGGTGGACAGCCTATGCTCGACCTTTAATCAGGCGATTGAGCATTATGGTTACCAAGGTGAATACCTCGCGGTTTATCCCATTAAAGTCAACCAGCAAGAAGCGGTTGTCAGTGAGATCCTCGCCAGTCAATACGCCAAGCAACAACGTCAGTTGGGCTTAGAAGCCGGCAGTAAGCCTGAGCTGATGGCGGTATTGGCGATGGCACAACAAGCCAGTTCCGTGATCGTCTGTAACGGCTATAAAGATCGCGAGTACATCCGTTTAGCCTTGATCGGTGAAAAGCTCGGCCACGAAGTGTACATCGTGCTTGAGAAGCTCTCTGAGCTGCAGACCGTCATGGAAGAAGCCAACGCGCTGGGTGTGCGCCCTCGCTTGGGCCTGCGGGCGCGTTTATCGTCGCAAGGTAAAGGTAAATGGCAAGCCAGTGGCGGTGAAAAATCCAAATTTGGCCTCTCTGCGTCACAAGTGCTCACCGTCATCAACAAACTGCGTGACAACGATATGCTCGATTGTCTGCAGCTGCTGCATTTCCACTTAGGCTCGCAAATCGCCAACATTCGTGACGTGCGTAATGGCGTGGGCGAAGCCAGCCGTGTTTACGCAGAATTGTGTAAATTGGGTGTCGGCATAACCACGGTTGACGTAGGCGGTGGTTTGGCGGTGGACTATGAAGGTACCCGTAGCCAGAGCAGCTGCTCGATGAACTACAGCTTGCGTGAATACGCAAACAACGTGGTCTACACCCTCGGGGATGTGTGTAAAGAGTATGACATTCACATGCCGCGCATCATCTCTGAATCAGGCCGTAACTTGACTGCACACCACGCCGTGTTGATCACGGATGTGGTCGGGGTAGAAAGCTATCAGGGTGAGTCGGTATATCCGCCAGAAGAAAATGCGCCGCAGATCCTGCATAACATGTGGCACTCTTGGCAGGACTTGAAGGCCCTGACGGATCACCGTTCATTGGTCGAAATTTACCATGACAACCAAAGTGATCTGTCTGAAGTACACACCCAATTTGCCATGGGTATGCTGAATTTCACGGAACGTGCATGGGCTGAGCAAATCAGTCTGCGTCTATGCTATGAATTGGAAAAACGCCTTTCGACGAAGAACCGGGCTCACCGTCCTTTGCTGGACGAGATGCACGAGCGTTTAGCCGACAAGTTCTTCGTGAACTTCTCGCTGTTCCAATCACTGCCTGATGCATGGGGCATTGAACAAGTGTTCCCGGTACTGCCACTGAGCAATTTGGACAAAGCGCCAGAGCGCCGGGCGGTGATCCTGGATATCACCTGTGACTCCGATGGCGCGATTGACCAGTATGTCGAAGGCCAAGGTATAGAGAGTACTCTTGCGGTGCCAGCATGGACCGATGAAGCCCCTTATCGTCTCGGTTTCTTCATGGTCGGCGCATACCAAGAAGTGTTGGGCAATATGCACAACCTGTTTGGGGATACCGATACCGCCACCGTTCGCAGCAAACCAGATGGCAGCTACCACATCGAACAAGTGGATCGCGGTGACAGTGTGGGGGATGTGTTGCGTTATATGCATCTCGATTCAGAGTCATTCCTTCGCCAATACGAAATCATGGTGAAGCAGCACCTGCCAGAAAGCGAACATGCTGACATTCTGGCAGAGCTTGCAGAAGGGCTACAAGGCTATACTTACTTGGAAGATATCCAAGGCAGTCGCTAATTCATTAGAAGATTTATCCCCCTCGCTCACGCCACGCATGAACGAGGTATGAACACGATTTTTGGGAGCTTTATCATGGCAACACTGGCTAACTATCCGGATTATTCACTGTACGCCAATGCGTTCGGTTTCTTGCGTCAACCGCTTGAATTTAACCCAAACGCGTCTGATGCGGATGTGATCATCACGGGCGTACCGTTTGATATGGCGACAACGGGCCGTTCTGGCAGCCGTATGGGCCCAGGGGCTATTCGTCAGATTTCTACAAATTTGGCTTGGGAAGGCAAACGCTGGCCGTGGTCATTCTCACTGGCTGACAAAATCACCATCGCTGACTGTGGCGATTTAGTGTTTGATTGTGGCGATGCCGGTCAAATGTGTGAGCGTCTGGAACAACACGCCACCAGCTTGCTGGCACAAGGTAAAACCCTACTGACATTTGGCGGTGACCACTTCGTCACGCTGCCGCTGCTGCGTGCTCACGCCAAGCAATTCGGCGAAATGGCGCTGATCCACTTCGATGCCCACACTGACACCTATGACATGGGCAGCCAGTACGATCACGGCACCATGTTCTACCATGCGCCGAAAGAAGGCCTGATCGATCCGACACACTCGGTACAGATAGGTATTCGTACAGACTACGACAACACGCTGGGTTTCAATGTGATTGATGCCGGTACCGCCAATGATTGGTCGGTCGATCAGATCGTGGAAAACATCAAGCAAACAGTGGGTGACCGTCCGGTTTACCTGACGTTTGATATCGACTGTTTGGATCCCGCGTTTGCACCAGGTACGGGCACGCCAGTGTGTGGCGGCCTGACGTCAGACAAAGCACTGAAAATCATCCGTGGTTTACAGGGCATTAACCTGATCGGCATGGATGTGGTAGAAGTGGCGCCGGCTTACGATCACGCCGACATGACCGCATTGGCTGCGGCAACGATTGCGACCGATCTGCTTCACCTGTGGGCAAGCCAGCGCTAAGCGCTGAGAATCTCATTTATCAGCAGAATAGCTTGCTGATCTCAAAAAAATAACCGCCTTTCGGCGGTTATTTTATTTCAGCTGTTTTTATCTAAAAGCCGCTATACAGGATCTATGCAGGTTAGTGCGCAGGTTCCATTTCGCTGCTGAATTGGAAATCCAATTCATCATTGACGAGATCGACACGCACCGAACCGCCATTAACAAGGCAACCAAACAACAGTTCATTGGCCATCGGTTTCTTCAAGTTATCTTGAATCACACGCGCCATTGGACGAGCACCCATCGCCTTGTCGTAGCCTTTGTCAGCCATCCATTCGCGAGCAGCCGACGACACTTCCATCGACACGCCACGTGCGTCCAGCTGGGCTTGCAACTCGACAATGAATTTATCAACAACCAGAGAAATCACGTCTTTCTCTAGGTGGTTGAACCAAATAATGCCATCAAGACGGTTACGGAACTCAGGCGCAAACACACGCTTGATTTCCCCCATCGCATCCAAGCTGTGATCCTGCTGGATCAGACCAATCGACTTACGCACGGTTTCCGTCACACCGGCATTGGTGGTCATCACCAAAATCACGTTACGGAAATCGGCTTTACGGCCATTGTTGTCTGTCAGTGTCCCGTTATCCATGACCTGCAGTAGCAGGTTAAAGACATCTGGGTGCGCCTTCTCGATTTCATCAAGCAGTACCACAGAGTGTGGGTTCTTGATCACTGCATCGGTCAGCAAACCACCTTGGTCGTAACCCACGTAACCCGGAGGTGCACCGATCAAACGGCTAACAGTGTGACGCTCCATGTATTCCGACATATCAAAGCGTAACAGCTCAATGCCCAGTGTACGTGCCAGCTGCACGGTCACTTCCGTTTTACCTACCCCTGTCGGGCCAGCAAACAAGAAAGAACCCACGGGTTTGTTATCCGCCCCCAAGCCTGCACGGCTCAGTTTGATCGCTTCTGTCAGTACATCAATCGCCGGATCTTGGCCAAACACCAACATCTTCAGTTTGCTATCGAGCTTCTGCAACACATCACGGTCACTCGACGACACAGACTTCTCTGGAATGCGTGCCATCTTGGCAATCATCGCTTCGATGTCGCTCACGTTCACCGTTTTCTTACGACGACTGGCTGGTGCAAGACGACAACGCGCGCCCGCTTCATCGATCACATCAATCGCCTTATCGGGCAAGTGACGCTCATTGATGTACTTGGCAGAAAGCTCCACCGCCGCACGGATCGCTTTGTTTGTAAAGCGAACCTCGTGGTGCGCTTCATACTTCGGCTTCAAGCCCATCAAGATCTTCGTGGTGTCATCAAGTGATGGTTCAATCACGTCGATTTTCTGGAAACGACGTGCTAGCGCGCGCTCTTTCTCAAAAATATTGCTGTACTCTTGGTACGTGGTTGAACCCATGCAACGCAATTTACCGTTGCTCAGTAGCGGTTTAATCAAATTCGCCGCATCCACCTGACCGCCAGAAGCAGCACCCGCACCAATAATGGTATGGATCTCATCAATGAACAAAATCGCGTGGTCTTCTTTTTCCAGCTGCTTCAAAATGGTTTTGAAACGCTTCTCGAAGTCACCACGGTATTTCGTCCCGGCCAATAGCGAACCAATATCCAGCGAGTAAATCACGCAGTCTTGGATCACCTCCGGCACTTGGCCTTCAACAATACGCCATGCCAGACCTTCAGCAATCGCGGTTTTACCCACGCCCGCCTCACCGACCAGCAACGGGTTGTTCTTACGGCGACGACACAATACCTGCACCGTACGCTCAAGTTCGCTATCGCGGCCAATCAGCGGGTCAACCCCACCGGCACGCGCTAACTGGTTCAGGTTTGTCGCAAAATTTTCCAGCTTATCTTCGCTGTTTTGCTCTGCACGCGGTTCTTCACCGCCCACATCTGGACCATTCAAATCGTCATTGTCGCTGTCTTTCACTGTGCCGTGGGAAATGAAATTCACCACATCCAAACGGCTGATGTCACTCTTCTTGAGCAAATACGCCGCATGCGACTCTTGCTCACTGAAAATAGCCACCAACACATTGGCGCCCGTGACTTCACTGCGACCGGATGATTGCACATGGAAAACGGCACGTTGTAATACACGCTGGAAGCTGAGTGTAGGCTGGGTTTCTCTGCTTTCATCATCGACAGGGATCAGTGGCGTAGTCTGCTCAATGAATGAGTCAAGCTCTTTACGCAACGTCTCTAAATCGGCTCGACAAGCCAATAAGGCTTCTTGAGCTGCCGCGTTTTCTAGCAGCGCCAACAGCAAATGTTCAACCGTCATAAACTCATGGCGCTTTTCTCTTGCCCGTGCGAATGCACCGTTCAAGCTAGCTTCAAGTTCTTTATTTAGCATAAGGCACCTCCCCTAAATACCACTCAATAATGGCGTGCCGAAAAAAGCCTAGGCCTTTTCCATCGTACACAGCAGCGGATGTTCATGCTCTCTCGCATGCATCATCACCTGGGCCACTTTGGTTTCGGCTACTTCAGCAGTGAAGGTTCCACAAACCGCTTTCCCTTCATAATGCACAGCCAGCATTAACTGTGTTGATTTCTCCAAATCCATGGAGAAGAACTTCTGTAACACTTCTATCACAAAATCCATCGGCGTGTAATCGTCATTGTTGAGGATAACCTTATACATCGATGGCGGTTTTACTTGGATCGCCTCTTCTTCCATGACATCGGAATCAGGAATGATCCATTCATATAACTTACTCATAACCTTAACTTACCAGTACAGTAGGAATAGTCCACTAATAAACAATCACTTAACTAAAATTAGTTGTTGAGTGACGAACCTAGTCACAGTTTTCCTACTTCTCTATTCAGACTAATCCACTCATTGTATTCCAGCAAATCAGAGATGACTATGACCTAGCCAGCAATCCGCGCTGATACTAGATGTATCTGCTAATAAAATATGCACTCATAACACAATCCATGAATGAAACGGTGAACTCGCTCTAATCACCACGTAAACCTGCTGTAACACCCTTTTTCCGTCTTATGCATAAAATTCTTTTTAGCAATAGCATTTTATGAAAATGTTATAATATGCACTTGACTGTCTATCTCATTTTACTACAGTGTAACGAGTAGACGGTGTTAACTGCATCAAATTAGCATTACTATGCAAGTCGTGCTAAAAAGGCTGAGCAGCGTAATGCAAAATGGAACTTGAATGCAAAAAAGGATGTAAGCATGGCAACAGGTACAGTTAAATGGTTCAATAACGCAAAAGGTTTTGGTTTTATTTGCCCAGAGGCTGGCGAGGGTGATGTATTCGCACATTATTCCACCATTCAGATGGATGGATACCGTACGCTCAAGGCTGGTCAGCAAGTTAGCTACAGTGTTGAAACGGGACCTAAAGGATTCCATGCGAAGGAAATCGTACCCGTTGTTGATGGCGAAGCGGCAAAATAAGCCCACTTCCCCCCCCTCCTTCTAAAGGCGAGTCTCTGACTCGCCTTTTTCGTCCTGACACCCCAGTGGACTCACCGTATTATCATCCCCTATTCACAAAGTGAATAGTTAATGCATAAACCGCACACATCCCTCGTCGTTGTCTCTATTAACAATACCGTTACCCGCGCTGTCATTCAACTTGCGCCACGGGTATAAAAAAACCCAGCCTAAGCTGGGTCTTGTGACAATACGCTACGTATACACTTACATTTGCTCAATCATGTCATCAGCAAATTCAGAACACTTACGCAAGGTTGCCCCTTCCATCTGGCGTTCAAAGTCATACGTGACGGTCTTATTGCTGATCGCCCCTTCCATCGCGCTGATGATAAGGTCGGCCGCTTCCGTCCAACCCAAATGACGTAACATCATTTCGGCAGACAGGATCAATGAACCTGGGTTCACTTTATCTTGACCAGCGTATTTCGGCGCGGTGCCGTGCGTCGCTTCAAACAGTGCCACACCGTCACCAATGTTGGCACCCGGTGCAATACCGATACCACCGACCTGTGCAGCCAGTGCATCAGACACGTAGTCACCGTTCAAGTTCATGGTCGCAATCACGTCATATTCTGCAGGGCGCAATAGAATTTGCTGCAAGAACGCATCCGCGATGCTGTCCTTAATGATGATCTCTTTGCCCGTGTTTGGGTTTTTCAGCGTCATCCATGGGCCGCCGTCGAGCAGCTGGGCACCAAATTCTTGCGCGGCCACTTCGTAGCCCCAATCTTTGAAGGCACCTTCGGTGAACTTCATGATGTTGCCTTTGTGTACCAACGTCAGTGAATCACGATCGTTATCAATCGTGTACTGAAGGGCTGCGCGGATAAGACGCTTCGTGCCTTCTTCTGATACTGGCTTAATACCAATACCACACTGCTGTGGGAAACGGATCTTTGTCGCGCCCATTTCTTCTTGCAGGAATTTGATCACTTTATCAGCGTCTTCTGTACCGGCTTTAAACTCAACACCGGCGTAGATGTCTTCTGAGTTTTCACGGTAAATGACCATGTCAGTCAGTTCAGGCTGCTTAAGCGGGCTCGGTACGCCATCAAAGTAACGTACTGGTCGAACACAGATATACAGATCAAGCTCTTGACGTAGGGCAACGTTCAGAGAGCGAATACCACCGCCAACAGGCGTGGTCAGTGGGCCTTTGATTGCCACTTTGTATTCACGGATAAAATCGAGGGTTTCTTGCGGTAGCCACGCATCTTCACCGTAGACATGCGTTGATTTCTCACCGGTGTAGATTTCCATCCAAGCGATTTCGCGATCACCGGCATACGCTTTTTTCACCGCCGCATCGACGACTTTGATCATGGCAGGGCTGACATCTACCCCAATACCATCACCTTCGATGTAAGGAATGACAGGGTTGTTAGGAACGACCAGTTTACCTTCAGCGTCCAGAGTGATTTTCTGACCTTCAGCGGGTACAACTACTTTACTATCCATTTAAATCTCCTAGCGTCCATTTGTTATCTTTTTGTAAGATGCGCGCAAATCATACTTGAAATTTTATCGATACGCCACTCACCTGATTTTTCGCGTATAATAGGCGTGTCTATTTCCTATTCCCTTTTACAACACGCTATTTATGAAGCCAAATACCTCTCCACGTCAACCAAAACGTAACAATATTGAGCGCCGACCATCAAGAATGCTCAACAAACCGAAGCGTCCTCGCGGCCCGCAAAAGATCATTTTATTTAACAAACCTTATAACGTTCTGACTCAGTTCACGGGCGAACCGGGCGACCAAACACTGTCTGATTTCATTCCGGTGAAAGATGTGTACCCAGCCGGTCGTCTCGATAAAGACAGTGAAGGATTACTGGTATTAACCAACGATGGGATCTTACAAGCGCGCTTAACCCAGCCGAGTTCTAAGCAACCCAAAACCTATTGGGTGCAGGTTGAAGGCGCACCCAGCGATGCCGACCTTGAGGCACTGCGTCATGGTGTCACGCTAAAAGACGGCCCGACCCTGCCAGCCGGTATCGAGCGTATTGATGCCCCTGATGTCTGGGAACGTACGCCACCGATCCGTGAGCGCAAAAACATTCCGACCACGTGGCTCGCGATTACCCTTAATGAAGGCCGTAACCGTCAGGTACGTCGTATGACGGCTCATATTGGTTTCCCAACGTTGCGTTTAATTCGCTACAAAACGGCAGAATGGACGGTCGCCGATTTGGCGCCCGGAGAATGGCGCGAAGTGACACTAAAATAACCCTCACTGCACCGCACTGACGGCCCATCATTGTTTGACCATACATGATGGGTCGAGTGGTTTAGCGTCCCCCTATTCCTCCTTCCTTTCCGCTTCATATTCACGCCCAGACAGACTCGCCATCACACGTTTTTTTATCATCGGATGACAAAAAGACTACACATTTCGATGTGGCTCCACTATCATAACCATCATGACGCAAACGTTTGCGTCGGTGATGGATAACGTAATTCCTGTTACCAGTGAAATTATTAAAGTGTGATTAGGCTCTCGCTCTGTTTCGGTAAAAAGCTTTCTGTTAGAATTACGCTCTTAACTCCATTATCGACTGAAGAGAAAAATGTCAGATAACAGCCAGAAAAAAGTCATTGTCGGCATGTCCGGCGGCGTTGATTCCTCTGTCTCCGCGTACCTCCTGCTTCAACAGGGCTACCAAGTAGAAGGCCTGTTCATGAAGAACTGGGAAGAGGACGATAACGACGAGTATTGCTCAGCGGCAGAAGATCTAGCTGACGCCCAAGCCGTTTGTGACAAACTGGGTATTACTCTGCACACCATTAACTTTGCAGCGGAATACTGGGACAACGTTTTTGAGTACTTCCTTGCTGAATATAAAGCAGGCCGTACACCTAACCCTGATATTCTTTGTAATAAAGAAATCAAATTCAAAGCCTTCCTCGAATTTGCCGATGAAGTACTGGAAGCCGATTACATTGCCATGGGTCACTACACCCGTCGCAGCTTCCCAACGGCAGAAGGCGACAAGCCAAAAATGCTACGTGGCGTCGATAACAACAAAGATCAGAGCTACTTCCTATACACCCTCAGCCACGAGCAAATTGCCCGTAGCCTATTCCCTGTGGGTGAGCTAGAGAAGCCAGAAGTTCGCCGCATTGCGGAAGAACAAGACCTGATCACGGCAAAGAAGAAAGATTCGACCGGTATCTGCTTTATCGGTGAGCGTAAGTTCACGGAATTTTTGGGCAAATACCTACCGGCACAGCCAGGTAAGATCGAAGTAGCCGATGATGGCACCGTGATCGGTGAGCACCAAGGCTTGATGTACCACACCTTAGGTCAGCGTAAAGGTCTGCATATTGGCGGCCAAAAAGGCGGTAACGGCCACGAAGATGCATGGTACGTGGTTGACAAAGATGTCGAACGCAATGTACTTATCGTAGGTCAAGGTAAAGACCACCCTCGCCTACAATCAGAAGGCCTGATTGCAGCGCAGCTTCACTGGGTGGATCGTCAACCCATCCGTGAACCCCTACAGTGCACGGTGAAAACACGCTACCGCCAACAAGATATCCCTTGCACCATCATTCCGATTAATGATGAGAGCATTAAGGTGATCTTCGACGAGCCGCAAATTGCGGTAACACCGGGTCAATCTGCCGTATTCTATAGCGGTGATATCTGCCTGGGTGGCGGTATTATCGAGAAGCGTATCTAAGGGAGTTAACGCACGTGGCACATTCTGTTTATGACCGTACTATTGCATTCGCTGGTCTCTGCCAGGCGGTAAAACTTGTTCAAAAAGTCGCGAAAGACGGTCACTGCGATCATGACGCACTGGAAACGAGTTTAAACAGCATCATTGTGACGGATTCCGCCAATACGGTAGATATTTTTGGCAGCGAATCACAACTTCGCATGGGCCTAAAAACCCTGACGGAGATTGACGGCAGCCCATCAGGCAACGATATGACCCGTTACCTCATGAGCGTATTGGTGCTAGAGCGTAAACTCGCCAGCCGTCGCGACAGCATGCAACAGCTTGGCGACCGCATTGATACCGCCAAGCGCCAAGTCGGCCATTTTGAATTGATGGACGATCAGATGATCAGCAACCTTGCGAGCATCTACCTCGACATCATCAGCCCGTTAGGGCCACGCATCCAAGTGACGGGCACCCCCGCGCAGCTGCAGCAACAGAATGTGCAACATAAAGTGCGTGCGTTATTACTGGCCGCAATCCGTGCCGCTGTATTGTGGCGTCAGGTGGGTGGCAAGCGCCGTCATCTGATTTTCGGACGTAAACAAATGACTGAGCAGGCGAAGATCCTATTGGCCCGCAGTTAAATCAATATGCCGGCTTAGCCGGCCTATTTTTCAGCCTAGACACCGCTTCGTTCTAGGTACGTAACACCTTTTTTATTATTCTTTAATCAGGAGAGCAACATGGAACTGTCAGCATTGACTGCTGTTTCCCCAGTAGATGGCCGCTACGGAAGCAAAACGAGTGTACTACGCAGCATTTTCAGTGAATTTGGTCTGCTAAAGTACCGTACTATCGTTGAAATCCGCTGGCTACAAAAGCTAGCCGCTACTGATGCTATCGTGGAAGTCCCTGCGTTCAGCGCTGAAGCCAATGCCTTCCTTGATCGCATTGCTGCTGAATTCAGTGAAGAAGATGCGCTACGAATCAAAACGATTGAGCGCACGACAAACCACGACGTTAAAGCTGTTGAATACTTCCTGAAAGAAAAAGTCGCAGAACTCCCTGAACTGCATGCAGTGAATGAGTTCATTCACTTCGCGTGTACATCTGAAGACATTAACAACCTGTCTCACGCTCTGATGCTAACAGAAGCGCGTGAACACGTGATGCTACCAGAAGTACGTAACGTGATTGATGCAATCAAAGGCCTTGCGAACGAATACCGTACCGTGCCGCTACTGACACGTACTCACGGCCAGCCTGCTTCTCCATCAACGATGGGTAAAGAAATGGCGAACGTAGCGTACCGTATGGAGCGTCAATTCAAGCAAATCGAAAACGTGGAAATCTTGGGTAAAATCAACGGTGCAGTCGGTAACTACAACGCCCACATCTCTGCGTACCCAGAGATTGATTGGCACCAGTACAGCGAAGAGTTCGTGACCTCTCTAGGTATCACTTGGAACCCGTACACCACGCAAATCGAACCACACGATTACATCGCTGAATTATTTGATGCGTTCGCACGTTTCAACACCATTCTGTTGGACTTCGACCGTGACGTGTGGGGCTACATCGCACTGGGTCACTTCAAGCAGAAGACTATCGCTGGCGAAATCGGTTCTTCAACCATGCCGCACAAAGTTAACCCAATCGACTTTGAAAACTCAGAAGGTAACCTGGGCCTAGCGAACGCTATCTTCGGCCATTTGGCGCAGAAACTGCCTGTTTCTCGCTGGCAGCGTGACCTAACTGACTCAACGGTACTGCGTAACCTGGGTGTGGGCTGTGGCTACGCGATCATCGCATACACCTCTACGCTAAAAGGCATCAGCAAGCTAGAAGTGAACCAAGCAGCGCTGGAAGCTGAACTGGATCGCAACTGGGAAGTATTGGCAGAGCCTGTACAAACCGTGATGCGTCGTTACGGCATCGAAAAGCCATACGAGAAGCTAAAAGAGCTAACGCGCGGTAAGCGTGTTGATGGCGAAGGCATGCGCCTATTCATCGATGGTCTTGAGCTTCCTGAGCACGAGAAAGCCCGTCTAAAAGAAATGACGCCAGCTAACTACATCGGTGATGCGGTTAACCTGACTGACAAATTGTAATTTATACAATCTGTTAGCGATAAATATTAAGGCCAGCCTCGTGCTGGCCTTTTCTTTATCTGTCGCTGGGCGATGCTTACCCTCATTTTGTACAAAGAAGTAGCACGCCAAACCGCGCACCTTCAGATATAATCGCCTCCCTAAACAGTCAGCAACTAAGCGTATTTTATGTACCAACTTACCTTCTCGTTTGATGAATTCCTCGCCGAATTCTGGCAAAAGAAACCGACCATCCTTAAAGGTGGTTTCAAAAACTTTATCGACCCAATCAGCCCGGATGAACTGGCCGGCTTGGCGATGGAAGAAGAAATCGACTCGCGCTATATTGCCAAGCTCGGCAGTGAGTGGGATGTGCGCCATGGTCCACTGACGTTTGATGACGTACCGGAAGATAACTGGTCGTTCATCGTTCAAGCCGTGAACCATTGGCATGAAGGTGCGGCACGTTTAGTGACCCCTTTCCGTCAACTGCCAAACTGGTTGATGGATGATCTAATGATCAGCTACTCCACGCCAGGTGGTGGCGTGGGTCCGCATATTGACCAATACGATGTATTCATCATTCAAGGTTCCGGTAAGCGCCATTGGCGTGTGGGTCCGAAGAAAGATGACTACGAAGAAGAATTCGGCCACCCAGCACTGCGTCAGATCAAAGGCTTTGATCCGATCATTGATGACATCCTTGAGCCGGGCGACATTCTGTACATCCCGCCAGGTTTCCCGCACGACGGTTACGCGATTGAAACGTCCATGAGCTTCTCTGTGGGCTTCCGTTCACCGAAGAAACAGGAACTGTTGAGCAGCTTTGCCGATTACGTGATCGCCAATGAAATCGGTGATGTGCACTACCACAACCCTGATTTGCCTGCACGTAATACCCCAGGTGCGATTTTGGACGATGAGTTCAACGCGATGGAAAGCATGATGCGTAGCCTGCTGGATCACCCAGAAGCGATGAAAGCGTGGTTAGGTGAGCATCTCAGCAACAGCCGTCACGAACTGGATATCATTGCAGCAGAGCCATCATGGGAAAATGTAGAAGTGCATCAGTTCCTGAAAAGCGGTGAAGCACTGAAGCGTCTGGGTGGCCTGCGTGCCTTCTACTACCCAGAGCAGCCGTCTGTATTGTTCATTAACGGCGAACGTTATGAGCTACCAGAAGAGTGTGGCGCGGCAGCGATTGAACTGTGTGATGCAGAAGCTATCACACAAGCACAAGTGGGTGAGATGATTGACCACCCTGCGTTTATTGACTTAATGACGCAAATGGTTAACCAAGGTTACTGGTTCCCAGCGGAATAATCCTTCGCACGCAAGCATAAAAAAAGCGCGATTTTTAACGCCGCGCTTAAAGCCTGTCACAGGCTTAAATTCATGAGGCTGGCGTATTCGCCAGCCTTTTTTTATTGGTTTTTACTTACATGTCCGTTTCACACAGACCGGTGTGGCATCAACATGATGCCATCAAGCACGACACCGCATGCACTTCATCACCCAGTAATTGCGGCTTGGTCGCGGCACAGCGATCGTTCGCGATAGGGCAGCGGGTTCTGAATACACACCCCGACGGCGGATTCATCGGTGACGGTAACTCCCCTTCCAGCAACTCAATATGCTTGTTGCGCTCCAAATCCGGATCCGGGATCGGCACTGCCGACATCAACGCTTTGGTGTAAGGGTGCTTCGGCGCATCAAACAACGCTTCTGCTTCCCCCATCTCGACCGAATTGCCCAGATACATGACTAACACACGGTCAGAGATATGCTTTACCACCGATAAGTCATGAGCAATAAAAATCAAGCTCAAGCCCATCTCTTTTTGCAGTGATTTTAGTAAATTCACCACCTGCGCCTGAATCGACACGTCCAGTGCAGACACGGGTTCATCACAAATGATCAGCTTCGGCTTCAAAATCAACGCACGTGCGATCCCAATACGTTGACACTGACCACCCGAGAACTCATGCGGATAACGGTTGATCACATTTGGCAGTAAACCTACCTTGGTCATCATCTCACGCACCTGCGCTTTCACGTCTTCCGTTGGCATCTTGGGGAAGTAGGCTTTCAACGGTTCGGCAATGATTTCCCCTACCGTCATACGCGGGTTCAGTGACGCCAGCGGATCCTGAAAAATCATCTGAATGTCTTTACGCTTCTCACGCATCGCCTTGTGATCAAGTGTTGTCAAGTCTTGGCCTAGCCATAACACCTTGCCTTCTGTGGCTGCCACTAGGCCAATCACCGCACGCGCAAAGGTGGATTTACCGCAGCCCGACTCGCCAACCACGCCAAGGGTTTCCCCTTCATACAGACGCACACCGACACCATCCACGGCTTTCAGGGTGATCGGCTTGGTCCATGGCCACGCCGATTTTTGCGCTATGTTGAAGTGCACTTTCAAATCGCTGATATCGAGCAAAAGTTGTTTTTGTACTTCCATTACCACGTCCCCATATCAGAAAAACACGCACGCAAACGGCCTTCGGCAAACGCTTTCAGGGCGGGCGCTTCTTGTGAGCATCGGCTAGTCACACGATGACAACGCTCTTGGTAAGGACACCCAACAGGCAGGCGCAACAAGTTCGGCGGGTTGCCCGGAATGGTCGGTAACTCTTCACTGTCCGTGTCCAAACGTGGGATCGCTTTCAATAAACCTTCGGTGTACGGGTGCGACGGCTGATAGAAAATCTCATTGATTTTGCCGTATTCCATCGTACGCCCCGCATACATCACCAGCACCTTATCACAGCTACCGGCCACCACGCCCAAGTCGTGGGTGATCATAATAATGGCAGTGTTGAAATCGGTTTTCAGATCATTCAACAACTCCATGATCTGCGCCTGTACCGTCACATCCAGTGCTGTCGTCGGTTCATCCGCAATCAACAGTTTCGGACGGCACAACAATGCCATGGCGATCATCACACGCTGGCGCATCCCGCCAGAAAATTCGTGTGGATACATGGTAATGCGCTGGCGGGCTTCCGGAATTTTCACCGCATCCAGCATGCGTACGCTTTCTTCAAACGCTTCTGATTTACTCATGCCTTTGTGCAACATCAACACTTCCATCAGCTGATCACTGACTTTCATGTAGGGATTGAGCGACGTCATCGGATCCTGAAAGATCATCGCGATTTGCTCGGCACGGATACGGTTCAGCTCTTTTTCAGGCAAGTTTAAAATTTCACGGCCTTCAAACTTGGCACTGCCGCCAATCACGCCGTTTTTGGCTAACAAGCCCATAATGGCGAACACGGTCTGGCTCTTACCCGAGCCCGATTCGCCGACGATACCCAGTGTCTCTCCCTGCTGGAGAGAAAAATTCAGATCATTAACCGCGGTGACAATGCCATCTTGTGTTTTAAATTCTACGCGGAGATCTTTGACATCTAATAAACTCATACTACTTCCTTATCATGTCTTCCCATCAGCGTGCTCTCGGCCTTTATTTGACGACCTAAGGCCGGTCTTCGCACGCCCTGTTCCGCCTTGCGGTTATCTGTCTTTTGGATCCAGTGCGTCACGTAAACCGTCACCCACGTAGTTAAAACAGAACAAGGTCACCACCATAAAGGCGGCTGGGAACATTAACTGCCAAATCGCCACTTCCATCGTCTGTGAGCCTTCTTGTAGCAAGGCCCCCCAGCTGGTCATCGGCTCTTGCACACCCAGTCCCAAGAAGCTCAGGAAAGATTCGGTCAGGATCATCGACGGTACCAACAAGGTCGAGTACACCGCCACAATACCCAGTACGTTTGGCACGATATGACGGGTAATGATGCGCCATTGGCTCACCCCTGACACGTGCGCCGCTTCAATGAATTCTTTGTTACGCAGTGACAGGGTTTGCCCCCGCACAATACGCGCCATGTCGAGCCAGGAGATAGCCCCAATAGCGACAAAGATCAGCATGATATTGCGACCAAAAATGGTCACCAATACGATGACAAAGAACATGAACGGAATGGAATACAGGATTTCCAGTATACGCA
This sequence comes from Photobacterium japonica, assembly GCF_050337005.1. Lineage (NCBI taxonomy): Bacteria > Pseudomonadati > Pseudomonadota > Gammaproteobacteria > Vibrionales > Vibrionaceae > Photobacterium > Photobacterium japonica. The sequence goes on from NZ_JAKJSN010000014.1 coordinate 38,274, forward strand.
TCATCACACGGTCAGTTCGCCCGCCAATGAAACCGGATGCCGCGCCATACAAGGTGCCGATCACGACAGCAACCAAGGCCCCCATGATCCCGACCATCAAGGAAATACGCCCGCCCACCAATGTACGGGTATAGAGATCGCGCCCCAAGCTATCGGTACCAAAGAGGTGCCCTTCCGCGCCCAAACTGGGTGCGGCATGCAAGGCATACCAGTCAGTATCATCAAAGGCATAACTACTGAACATCGGGCCAAAAATCACCGCGAGTGTGATAAACGTGAGAATGGTTAAGCTGACCATCGCCGCACGGTTGCGCATGAAACGAATGCGGGCATCCTGCCATAAACTGCGGCCTTCGATTTCCAATTGCTCAGAAAACTTCTCTACCGCATCAACGTTTTCTTTTTTCGTTAACATCATGTGATTGGCCCCTTAATAACGGATCTTCGGATCGATATACGCCAACACGATATCGACAATGGCATTGAAGATAATGGTCAATGAACCAATCAAGATGGTGATCCCCAGTACCAACGAGTAATCACGGTTAAACGCGGCATTCACGAACAATTTCCCGATTCCCGGCAGACCAAAGATGGTTTCAATCACCACCGAACCGGTAATGATGCCGACAAATGCAGGGCCCATGTACGACACCACCGGCAACATGGCTGGCTTTAGCGCATGCTTCATGATGATATACGGATAACTCAGGCCTTTCGCTCGGGCAGTACGGATAAAGTTACTGTTTAAGGTTTCAATCATGCTGCCACGGGTGATACGGGCAAAGGTGGCCACGTACAACAAGGACATCCCCATCATCGGTAACAACATGTATTTAATTGACCCATCATGCCAGCCTCCCGCCGGTAACCAGCCCAGATTGATCGAAAAGATGTAGATCAATACCGGTGCTAATATGAAGGAGGGCATGACGACCCCCGCCATGGCGGTCGACATAATGGTGTAATCAATCCAACTGTTCTGTTTCAAGGCGGCAATGGTGCCAACCGTGACCCCCATGATCAGTGCAAATATGAAGGCAAAGACCCCAATCTTGGCCGACACAGGCAACGCTTTACCCACTAATTCATTAACAGTGAAATCTTTGTATTTAAATGAGGGACCAAAATCCCCTTGGACGATATTGCCCAAGTACGTGGTGTATTGTTCAAACACCGGTTTATCGAGGCCGTATTTAGCTTCAATGTTCGCCATCACTTCGGGTGGCAGAGGACGTTCGCTGGAAAACGGGTTTCCGGGAGCGAAACGCATGAGGAAAAAGGAAATTGTGATCAATACCAACAAGGTGGGTATGGCTTCAAAAATCCGTTTTGCGATGAATTTAATCATAAACTACACCGTATTTTATCGTCTGTGACAGTCAATAGCTCACTGGCGTAAAACCAGTAAAAAAGGGCACAGCTCCCATCCTGAGAGCTGCGCTTATAATCATTTTTCTTGCTGTTTATTAATCAGCAATGATGTACAAATCTTTACTAAAGATGTTGTCTTCTGGGTTGTTTACTGGGTAACCGCCCAACTTCGGGTTCACCAAACGCGCATTCACGTAGTGGTAAATCGGCATGATTGGCATGTCTTTCGCCAGTAACGCTTCAGACACTTTATACGCTTGTGCACGCTCAGGGGCTGACGCGGCTAGCAACGCATTATCCAACTGCTGATCGAATTGCTTGTTGGCGTATTTCGGGTAGTTCTGTGAGTGGCCATCACGCATGATACCTAAGAAGGTTGACGCTTCATTGTAGTCACCACACCAACCAGCACGTGATACATCGAAGTTACCCTGACGCTTGCTGTCGAGGTAGCTCTTCCATTCTTGGTTTTCCAGTGTCGCCGTTACACCCAGTGCTTTTTTCCACATAGAGGCAATCGCCACGGCGATTTTCTTGTGGTTTTCACTGGTGTTGTACAACAAATCAAACTGTAGGGGTTTGTCTTTGCCGTAACCCGCCGCTTCCAGCAAGGCTTGTGCTTTCGCCACACGCTCTTTCTGTGACAACTTGGCGTAATCCGGCATTTCTACGTCTAGGCCATTGGTGGCCAACGGCGTGAAATTATAGGCCGGCGTTTCACCTTTACCTACGATGAACTTGGCAATCACGTCACGGTCAATGGCGTAAGACAATGCCTGACGCACACGCTCATCGTTAAATGGCGCTTTGGCTGTATTGAATTCGTAGTAGTAAGAACACAAGTACGGCGTCACTTTTACGGACTCAGCATGCTGCTTCACCAAACGCTTAAAGTGTTCGTTTGGCATTTCATACGTCATGTCGATTTCGCCCGCCAAGAAACGGTTCATGGCCGCCACTTGGTTTTCAATCGGCAAGAAGGAGACTTGAGTCAGTACGGTTTTTTCGTTATCCCAGTAATGGGTGTTTGGCTTCAGTACGATACGCTCGTTCACCACCCACTTGTCGAGTTGGAACGCACCGTTGCCTACGTAAGTTGCAGGGCTTGTCCACTTGTCACCGTACTTTTCAACCACTTTCTGGTTAACGGGTTTCATCGAGGTGTGAACGGTCATTGCATCAAAGTAAGGCAATGGTTTTTCCAGTTCCACTTTCAACGTATGGTTATCAACCGCGATAACACCCAGAGAGTCAGGCGCTTGTTTACCCAGAATGATATCACCCGCGTTTTTCATGGTGGTCATTTCAAGGTAAGAAGCATAAGGCGAGCCGGTTTTCGGATCGGCAAGACGACGCCATGTATAAACGAAATCGCTGGCTAATACAGGATCGCCATTTGACCATTTCGCGTCTTCACGCAGGTGGAAGATCCACGTTTTGTTGTCTTTGCTTTCCCATGATTTCGCGACGCCACCAATCAGGTTACCGTCACCGTCTTGGTTAACCAGGCCTTCTAGCAAATCACGAATAACGTTAGATTCGGGTACACCAGACACTTTCTGTGGATCCAGTGATTCCACTTCCGTGCCGTTACCACGCACTAATTCTTGCGTCGTTGCTAACGTTACGCCGTCGGGAACAGTTGCAGCAAAAGAGGGAGACGCCGTGGCTGCCATCGCTATGCCGAGTAGCACAGCCTGAGATACTTTATTCTTATACATGCATTCACTCCAACACATCATTTTATTACGTCCTTGAAACTCTTCCGTCGGCGCTCAATAGCAGCAATATGCATATTCTTTATCCTAAACAACACACATCAAACCGAAGATTAGCCCGAAACAGTATCAGCCATCGAAGTAATTTGCCACATTTTGGTTACAAAAACAGACATAATCCTTAATAAGAGCCCTATATGAAGCGGAAGTCTCCATTTGAACAACGGCCACTAGAGGGATCTATTGCAAAACCCATGCTAAGAAGAAATATCCGCCATTTCATCCACGATCAAACCCTTTTTCGCATGATTTATCGCCTTTAAAAATCATTCCTCAGCATAAAAAACCACGTCATTTCACACCAAAACAAACCCACTGCAACATACACGCAAAGCTACAGTCACAAAAAAAGCGCCTCTCGGCGCCCTCTTAGTTACTGTTAGATTACTTATTTTCACTGTCGAGATTAATATTGGGAGGCACTTCATGCCCATCGTTAGCGGCGTTCTCATTCAGTGATTGGCTGTTACCCTCTGATAGCGCTTCGTCAAACAAACCATCATGATTAATGTCTTCCATCATCTGCTTGATACGGCGATTCGTTACTCTTTTATGCTTCATAAGCCCTCCGCGGTTAACCACAGTTAAGATTAATAATCAGCAAAACAGGGGTTTGCTAAGTGTGATCTGGTCGCTTCTTCCTGAAGATGGCATCCCACCTAGTGAGAATTTTTTATGATCAGCTACCAGCGTCTATAAAATATGGCACATAACTTGGCCTTTTGCCGTTATGCCCTCGCAACCGTTCTCATTTTTAATAACAAAAGTGTATATAAAAAACAGCACATAGATTAACTTCTCACATAGTGAGATTTTCATTCGCAATACGTTTCTATAACAGAGCAATAACGCTACTATCATCTTGTTGGCGTATACACCTAATAATAATAGGTTTATCGCTGTATCCGTTTTCGTTCCGTTCCATGTTGAGAGTATGACATCCATGAGACCAGCAGGTTGCGTTTCACGTCCAAGCCCCTCCCGTCACCGCCCCGGCTATGTACCGTCATCGTACAAAACCAAAGATGTTGTTAACGGTGCTAAGTGATACTTTCTAGCCCCTCTCTCAGAGGGGCTAATTTCTTTCTCACCTCCCGTTTTTCCCTGTAACACACCCCCTTCCCTGCTTACCCCTTGTTATTTCAACAGCGCTATGAAATCATTTCTGATGGTCAGGGAATGGCCGCTCGACACTGCATCAATGCCCGTCAGGGGCGCTGGCACCCCATGCAGTGAGACACGCAATACAGTTACGACGAAGGGATGACGGATGCAAACCACCACCACACGCCGCAACGATACCTATTCAATCTCGCAATTGGCTGACGAATTTTCAGTGACCTTGCGCAGCATTCGCTTTTATGAAGATCAAGGCCTGCTTAGCCCAACACGCCAAGGGCACCATCGGATTTTTTCGAGCCGTGATCGCGCCAGACTCAAGTTGATTTTGCGAGGGAAACGGCTGGGATTCAGCCTGTTAGACATTCAAGAATTGTTCAATTTGCACGATGCCGATGTGCGCTCAAAAGGCCAGTTGCAAGCCATGCTCAATACCATTCAGCAACGGCAACAAAAGCTACAGCAGCAGCAAACGGACATTAATTTGATCATGATGGAGCTGAACGCCGCAGAGCGTCAATGCTATAAACAGTTGGGAAAAATGACAAGTAAGCGAGTAAGCGAGTAACTCATCCAGCAAGCACTCGACAAAAAATGTACAAAAAAAGACCGGCCATCGGGCCGGTCTTTCAAGTGATCTTTCAACGCGAATCAACGCAAGAATTATTTCTCTGACCAACGGTCAGCGGCAGACGTATCCGTTTCGCGGGCATCAACCCAGCGGGATTCATCTGGTGTTTGTTCTTTTTTCCAGAACGGTGCGCGGGTTTTCAGGTAGTCCATGATGAACTCACACGCTTGGAACGCCGCGCCACGGTGTGCACTGGTCACGCCGACAAACACGATTTGATCGCCCAACGCTAAGTCACCCACACGGTGGATCACGCGCACTTGCAGTAACGGCCAGCGCGTTTTCGATTCTTCAACAATAGCTTCCAACGATTTTTCTGTCATGCCAGGGTAATGCTCAAGCGATAACCCCGTCACGCTGTCACCTTGGTTAAAGTCGCGCACTTTACCGATAAACGTCACTACCGCACCGGCTTCAGTCCCTTGCGATAAAGCCGCATACTCGTCGGCAACAGAAAAGTCGTCAAACTGAACGGAGATCATACTTAGCCCCCCGTCACAGGCGGGAAGAAGGCCACTTCATCACCGTCTTTGATTTCGCTGTCCAATGCACAAATGGTTTGGTTAATCGCCACCAGCAATTTGCCCGGCTCCAACGCCAATGACCACTTGTCACCTTGTGTGACTAGGTGCTGACGCAATGCTTCCGCCGTGATGAACTCAGCCGCCACTTCCAGACGATCCACACCCACAAGCTCTTTTACTTGTGCAAAGAAAAGAACGTTAATCATGCTTCCACCTTAAAATGACCGGATTTACCGCCTGTTTTTTCTAGCAGACGCACGTGGCTAATCACCATGTCTTTTTGCACGGCTTTACACATGTCATAAATGGTCAATGCCGCGACAGAGGCCGCCGTCAGGGCTTCCATTTCAACGCCCGTTTTACCCGCCAGCTTACAGCATGATTCGATGCGGACTTTATTTTCTGCTTCAATCGCTTCTAACTGCACTTCCACTTTTGACAACAACAGTGGGTGGCACAGCGGGATCAAATCCCACGTTTTTTTCGCGGCTTGAATACCGGCAATACGTGCTGTCGCGAACACGTCACCTTTATGGTGCTGGCCAGAGACAATCAGTTGTAGCGTCTCAGGTGCCATGTGGACGAAAGCTTCTGCGCGCGCCTCTCGTACCGTTTCAGCTTTTGCAGAAACGTCCACCATGTTTGCTTCACCCGAAGCATTAATATGCGTAAATTGGTTCATCCGTTTTTGTTCCAACAGAAAATGAGATAGGAAAGGGCGGCTTAGCCGCCAATAGAAGCTAAATTCGGTGTCATACCGGTATTGCCTTGATCAAGAAAGTGGCTGACCGCCTTCTCGTCCAGACCCGCCTGAATGCGCGAGATCAACGCATCACGCTGATCATCTTGCTGCAGCAAATCGCGCAGATCAATACCGTGATCGCCAAACAGACACAGGTGCAACTTGCCCAACGCCGACACACGTAAGCGGTTACAGCTTTTACAAAAGTCTTTTTCGTAAGGCATGATCAGACCGATTTCGCCCTGATAATCAGGGTGACAGAATACCTGAGCCGGACCGTCATTGTTACTCTTGATCTTCAACAACCAGCCATTAGCGATCAGGTGGTTACGGATACTGGTTCCTGATACATGGTGATTGGTGAACAAAGTGTCCATTTCACCGGTTTGCATCAGCTCAATGAAACGCAACTGAATCGGGCGGGTTTTGATCCAATCAAGAAACTGCGGTAATTGCTGGGCATTCAGATCTTTGAGGAGGACGGTGTTCACCTTCACTTGTTCAAAACCAGCATCAAACGCCGCATCGATCCCGTCCATCACTTTATGGAACATGTTCTCACCGGTAATTTGGTGGAACATTTTTGGGTCAAGGCTATCCACACTCACATTAATGTGTGTCAGACCTGCGTCACGCCATTCCGCCACGTGTTTCGCCATGCGGTAACCGTTCGTGGTGGTCGCCACTTTACGGATCCCCGGCTGCTCAGCCACGGTACGGATGATGTCGGTAAAGTCACGGCGCAAACTTGGCTCGCCGCCAGTGATACGTACCTTGGTTGTGCCGCATTGGGCAAACGCCCCCGTTACCCGCTGGATCTCATCCAGTGACAGGAACGACGGTTTCTTTTTCTCGCCTGGGTGGTACCCGTCAGGCAAGCAATAGGTACATTTAAAGTTACAAACGTCAGTAACAGAGAGGCGCAAGTAATAAAACTTGCGATGATAATTATCTTCAAATGGTTTCGCCACGGAACACCTTTCCAAGTATGGGAGGCCGATGCATTTCTAGATCGACCCTGGTGACAGTATCGTCACTGGCTTTACACGCATATCTCCTCTTGGCGACTTAGCGGATAAAGCTCGGAGCTATGGCAGCTGCACAGTCGGTGTGAACCAAACGGCGTACAACAGCGTAATAGTTATAAAGTATCAGATGATTTGCCAAACAGGCAAACCACAGCAAAAAAATCGTGCTGCATTCTACCGTTCAGTGGTTTTCACGACAATACTACTAAAGGGAATACTGTCAGTTTTTCTTACGACTTGTGAGGATATTATGTCCAACATTATCGAATCTGCGACTATTGATGATATTGCGCTCTATCTGCAACGCGAAGAAGGGCTTAATGCGGCAACGGCCCATGAGCAAGCCAAAATCGTGGTGGATGGATTTACCGACATGCAAACAAAAGGGTTAATCAAAGGCTGGTACTTTGACGAACAGAGCCATTTAGAGCTGCTACCGAGTGATAATGCACTGAGAATTATCGCAAACCAAAAATGATTCGCATTTTGCATCACGCTAACGGTTATTCGTTGCAGATTGCTAATCAAAACCAAGCTAACAATGACCATATAAATAGACAAGGGTTACGCATACAGGTTTTAGGTATTTTTTTATCGGTATCGTTTTTAGGCATTACATTTGCAACTCCCTTACATAGACAACGTAAGGAGATAGCAATGAAACAAACGATACCGCTACTTTTTCAAAAACGTCACATTCTTCCCGGCGGTCGCATTCCTATCCGCGTCGCGCCTGGCATGCAAATGGAAGCATTTAAAGCCGCCCTCAAACAAGGTGACAGCTTCGGCATCTGCATGTTTGATAAAGATGATACCGGACATCACTTTTTCAGTGTAGGTACGCGTGTCACTGTCGAAAATTTTGACACTTCCCTCCATGATGGCACCTTGATTGTCACCGTGGCCGGCCATGAAGCTTTCCAGATTGATAATCTGGAAGAAGACGATTACGGCTTTTTCACCGCAGATTGCGACACATTGCCGCAGTGGCCTGAGACCGCCGTTCGACAAGATCAAGAAATCCTCGCTGATAAACTCAAGCAGATGTTCCAAAAGCACCCTGAATTAGATGATCTGCACGAAGATAAACAATTCCATAATTTAAGCTGGCTTTGTCAGCGCTGGCTCGAACTGCTGCCCGTGCCTCCCAGCGAAAAACAAATGCTGATCCAATCACCCAGCTGCCAAGACACCTACGACTACTTGATGAGTATCATGCAAAAACCCCACTGATCGGTTTTCTGTACGCTTTCGATTTTCTTGCTACCGCTGTTGTCTTTTCACCCTCTCCCCACCTTGGGATGAGGGTGTTTTTTGTATCGTCCTTCCGACCGCTATCAATTTTGATGAAAAAGCATTCAATAAAAGCATACCAAACGTGATTAATATACCAGCATGCCGACGGGGGACTGTATTCAGGGCAAGCAAAGCAGTAGACTGCAGATTCTTTTATATTGATCACACCATTTGATGAATCATGTCTAACTCAACAGGGAAAAATCCAACTCAGACCAAAATCGTAGCGATCGGTGGCGGTCATGGACTTGGGCGTATTTTATCGGCATTGTCCGATTACGGGAGCAATGTCACTGGGATTGTGACCACGACCGACAATGGCGGCTCGACGGGTCGTATTCGTGCATGCCAAGGCGGTATTGCATGGGGTGATACGCGTAACTGTATTAACCAGTTAATCACTGAACCTTCCGTCGGTTCGATGATTTTTGAATACCGCTTTCGTGGTAATGGTGAGCTCAATGGGCATAACCTTGGCAACCTGATGCTAAAAGCACTGGATAATTTGTCGATCCGCCCCCTTGAGGCGATCAACTTAATCCGTGACATGCTCAAAGTGGAACCCCATATTCTGCCTATGTCGGAGCATCCTGCGGATCTGTCAGCCATGACTCCTGAGGGGGATATTATCTGCGGGGAAACCAGTGTGGATGAATTGCTGGCCGTGCCACAACGCTTATACGTTGAGCCTGCGGTACCGGCAACGAAAGAAGCGGTAAGCAGTATTCAAGACGCCGATATTATTTTGCTTGGCCCCGGCAGCTTCCTGACCAGCGTGATGCCGCCGTTGCTGCTGGAAGAAATGAAGATTGCGTTGCGTAATTGTCGTGGCAACATCGTCTTTGTGACTAATCTGGACAAAGAAAAAGGGCCAGCGGGCATGATGAGTCTGCAGCAGATGCTGCATTGGTGTGAGCGTGCGATGGGTGGGCGTGCCGTCGACTCCGTACTGACGGACAAACAGCAGGATATTGATGCAAAGTACCACCAACACATTACGGTACTTGCATCATCCAATCATGAATGGCGTCATGATCGCGAGAAACTACGACAAGCAGTTGATCGGATTATCATGGCTCGCTAACTGTCTATATTCCGTTGCCACCTGCTCTACCATCTGCCGATACGTCGGTAGATGGTCTTCCATCCATTGCTCTTGCCCCTGTTTCACGCGAAATTCACATTCCTGCGCCATCATCGACAACTCATCAGCACCAAAACTTGCAGCACTGCTCTTGATTGAGTGGCTAATATCCCTCACCTGAGCCAAAGAGGGTTGTGCTGATAACTGTTGAAAGAACTGATCCAACTCATCACTGAACATATTCAACAAGAGCAATAAGGTATCCTGACCCACTTCATCCGCCATACGCTTAATTGTGTCAGCATTCATTGTTGTTGCCATGCAATCCTCTCCCTACAGTTAACCTTGCGCTTCCTGCCAGGTTTGTAATTTACGGTAAATCGTTGATGGACTGACTTCCAAAAGTCCGGCGGCACGTGGAATATTGCCATCACACGCATCAATCGCCGCCTGAATGGCCCGTTTTTCTACGACCCAAAGTGGCTCTACCTGTGACTTATCCACGCTGTAAGGCATCATCGGTGACTCAATGCTCGGCATATCACTCGATTTATCCCGATGAGCAACAAAAGACGATGCAAGTTTAACGCCACCATTATTAATCGGCGGCGGAACCATCGGCAATGTCACTTCTTCGCCACTATTGAGCACCACAATATTACGGATGACGTTTTGCAATTCCCGTACATTCCCCTGCCAGTGATACTGCTTAAACAAGGCAAGTACCTCTGAGGAGAACCGGCTGAAGTTTTTCCCTTCTTCCAGTGACATCAATGCTAGCAAAGCGTGAGCAATTTCCAGCACATCCTCACCCCGCTCACGCAATGGCGGTAACGTCACCGGGATCACATGCAGGCGATAGTATAAATCTTCACGGAAGCGGCCTTCTTGCACTTCCAGCCACGGATTGCGGTTAGTCGCACAAACAAATCGAACATCGACGGTATGGGTTTTGGAGGCACCGACTTTCTGGTAAGTCCCGGTTTGAATAAAACGCAGCAATTTGCTTTGCAAATCCAAATCCATTTCGCAAAGTTCATCCAGAAACAGGGTGCCTTGATTGGCGAGCTCAACGGCCCCTTGGCGCTCTGTCGACGCCCCGGTGAACGCCCCTTTGACGTGACCAAACAATTCACTTTCAATCAATTCTTTCGGTATCGCCGCACAGTTTAAGGCAACAAACGGTTTGTCATTACGCGGACTGGCAGCATGCACCGCTTCCGCACACACCTCTTTACCGGTCCCACTTTCCCCCGTAATGAAAACCGTGGCTTTACTGGACGCGGCCGATTCAATCACACGGTACACGGCCTGCATCGGCAAACTGTTACCAATGAAACCTTGGTATTGTGCCCCGCCTTGTTTAGAGGATGACGGTGATCCGGTGTCTTTTTGATCGTCTTCTTTCAGCGCATTATTCACGGTGACACGTAAGCGGTCGGCTTCGCATGGCTTGATCAGGAAATCTTTCGCGCCATAACGCATCGCTTCCACCGCCACATCAATCGACCCATGCGCCGTCATGATCACCACGGGAATATCACCATACTCCCGCTTCACCGCTTCAAGCACTTCCATGCCCGTCATGTCCGGTAAACGCAGATCCAAAAGGATCAAATCCGGCGTGGTCTCCTTCACAAATGCCAGGGCGTCAGAGCCTGAACCTACGATTGTGACGGCCACGCCCAATGGATTAAGGTACGATTTATACAGTGCCGCAACAGACACCGTATCTTCCACCATTAACACTTGCCGCTGCCTCGGTTTGCTCTCCATTGCCCCCTCCCAATCCTATTGCTCTTTACTAATTGTAATCAAAAGAAAAAAATGAGTATCACTTTTTTGTCCTGCTCGCCATGTTAGGGTCATGGTCGCTTTTTCATAATGAATCGCATAATGATTCGCATAATGCAAATACACAGTGATTTTTTACACCCGCAAAATGAAAATGTTTGCGCCAAGCCAATAAAAAAGTGCAATTAAATCGGAATAGAAAAGTTGGCACGTAGTCTGCATTACTTATTATGACTCTTCCTAGAGTCAACCTAGCCAACTGACGTTGTTTGTGGATTTTTTCACTAAAACAATGACGCCAACCGAACTGTTTATCGGTTGGCTTTTTTTTGCCTGAAATTTGGTTCGTGCACACGGCAGAAAAGAGGCTCAAAGGCTGGAAGCACCCAGAACAAGCGCCCTAAGTGCTGTATTGTCGACAAGTTAACTGTTGGCGATAAACTGCTCTCGCAGGGTATGGATCTTGTCACGCAACTCTGCGGCTTGCTCAAACTCCAAGTTCTGCGCCGCGTCATACATGGCCTTTTCTAACTGCAAGATTTCCGTTTCAAGCTGCTGTGGTGTCAAGGTGGTATACGTTGCTTTTTGCTCTGCCACTTTATGTAGCTGCGCCGCACGGTTCACTTTTTTGCCTTTCCCTGTCCCGCCCAATTCCATAATGTCTGACACTTTTTTGTTCAAGGCTTTCGGGACAAAACCGTGCTTTTCGTTATAAGCGATTTGTTTGTCGCGACGACGATTTGTTTCACTGATGGCGCGCTCCATCGACCCCGTGATCCGGTCGCCGTATAGAATGGCGCGCCCTTCTAAGTGACGGGCCGCACGACCAATGGTCTGAATCAATGAACGCTCAGAACGCAAGAAGCCTTCTTTGTCTGCATCCAGAATCGCCACCAGAGAGACTTCCGGCATATCCAGGCCCTCACGCAGCAAGTTAATCCCCACCAATACGTCAAAGACCCCCAAGCGCAAATCACGAATGATTTCGACACGCTCAACCGTATCAATATCAGAGTGAAGGTAACGCACTTTCACGTCATGCTCAGCCAAATACTCGGTTAAGTCTTCCGCCATGCGTTTGGTTAAGGTCGTCACCAATACCCGCTCACCTTTCGCTTCTCGAATACGGATTTCAGACAATAAGTCATCCACCTGTGTCGTAACCGGACGCACTTCGATTTGCGGATCCAGCAACCCCGTAGGGCGGATCACCTGCTCAGCAATATCCTCACCGGATTTTTCGATTTCGTATTTGCCCGGCGTCGCAGAGATATACAAGGTTTGCGGCGCCAGTGCCTCAAACTCTTCAAACTTCAACGGACGGTTATCCAAAGCAGACGGCAAGCGGAATCCGTACTCCACCAAGTTTTCTTTACGGGAACGGTCACCACGGAACATGGCGCCAATTTGTGACACCGTTACATGCGACTCATCAATGATGAGCAAGCCATCTGCCGGCAGGTAATCAAACAAGGTCGGTGGCGGCTCACCCTCGGTGCGCCCACTGAGGTAACGGGAGTAGTTCTCAATCCCTGAACAGAAACCCAATTCGTTCATCATTTCGATATCAAATTGCGTACGCTGTGAAATCCGCTGCTCTTCCACCAGCTTATTGTTGGCCAGCAGCTGGGCTTTACGTTGTTCAAGCTCCACTTTGATCCCTTCAACGGCCTCCAACACTTTTTCACGCGGGGTCACGTAGTGGGTTTTCGGATAAATAGTGCAACGCGGCATATCCCGCTGCAAAATCGAACCGGTAAGCGGGTCAAACTGGCTGATGCAGTCTACTTCATCGTCAAACAGCTCAATACGCACCGCTTCTTTTTCCGATTCTGCCGGAAAAATATCAATCACTTCCCCACGCACACGGAACGTACCGCGCTCAAAAGCCATGTCATTGCGGGTGTATTGCAGCTCAGCCAGTCGACGCAGAATATCGCGCTGATCCAGCACGTCGCCGCGTCGAACGTGCAGCATCATCTTTAAATACGAATCCGGATCACCCAAACCATAAATGGCCGATACCGAGGCAATAATGATGACATCACGCCGCTCCATTAAGGCTTTTGTCGCTGACAGGCGCATTTGCTCGATGTGTGCGTTTACCGACGCATCCTTTTCAATAAAAGTATCGGTTGTCGGCACATACGCTTCCGGCTGGTAGTAGTCATAATAAGAGACGAAGTACTCGACAGCATTGTCCGGGAAAAACTCTCGCATTTCGCCATAAAGCTGCGCCGCCAAGGTTTTATTGGGCGCTAAGATCAATGTCGGCCTATCGACGGTCGCAATCACATTGGCGACGGTAAAGGTTTTCCCCGTACCGGTCGCACCCAGCAACGTTTGATGCGCTAAACCTGCATCTAACCCTTTCAGTAACTGGTCGATCGCCGTGGGCTGGTCACCGGATGGCGAATAGGGTGATGAAAGTTTGAACGACTTACTGGCAGGCTTTTCCATAACGGTACCGAACTGGTTGGATAAACAGTGTATCTATTCAAACTACCTCAATATCTGCCTTTGAGCGAGAATTTCTTGATTCAGTACAAACGAAGGCAAAGCAACAAATAAAAAGGCGATTAATGCTTGAATGGTTTTTCATCAAGGCGTATTATCAGCGCCCGCAACATAGCCAATCCCCATCAAATTTGTGCAAAATACACGCATTTATACCCCTTAAAAATACCGTTATACCCTTTTTGCCCACAAGTTATTCAAGGCTTGATATAAATCAATTCACAAGCAAACGATATCCTTTTTTTCCTTTCTGCTATTCTTAAACCTCATTTTTTTGTCTGTAGAAGTATCCCAAGATCCCCCCAATTACAGCGTTTTATTCCTTATTGCTCATTTGTTTGTTTTTTGAACAACTTGCAAGAAGCACGCGCATTTACCCTTGTTCCTCAGTATCCATTAACACACTTATCCACAGTTTCCGTGGATAAGTATGCTAACTCCTTGTGTTATCAGGGCTGGGGAAAAGCAAGCTCTTTGTATGATAAAATTTCTTGTTCTTTATGAGTGATTTTATTTATGGAAATTACTGCCCGCCCGTCTTCTTTTTCCCTTGACCGTATTGTTCAAGCCTCGCTCAACGCTATACACAAAAAGGGATCGCGATATTGAATGTTTACACCGACATTCCGCTCAAACACAATCCATATCATGACTGAAATCTATTGTTGATTTCATCATTTTCTCCGCCATTTGGCTGCCGGGAATGGCCGTTAATGGCAAAAACCCTGCTCCGAGGGAGTTGTTAATGGGGGCACAAAGGAAGATAATGTAAGGATCTTTTGCAAACAGTATTTTGATGGTATGACTGAATACCTACTCCTCCTTGTCGGTACCGTGTTGGTTAACAACTTTGTACTCGTAAAATTTTTAGGCTTATGCCCCTTCATGGGCGTCTCCAAGAAACTGGAAACCGCGATTGGTATGGGGTTAGCCACCACGTTCGTACTGACCTTGGCGTCTGTGTGTGCGTATCTGGTTGAAACCTATATCTTGGTTCCGCTTGGGATCCAATACCTGCGCACCCTGAGCTTCATCTTGGTGATCGCGGTGGTCGTGCAATTTACCGAAATGGTCGTGCACAAAACCAGCCCGACCCTGTACCGCCTGTTAGGGATCTTCTTGCCGTTGATCACCACCAACTGTGCCGTATTGGGTGTTGCCCTACTGAACATCAATGAACGTCATAACTTCATTGAATCCGTGATTTACGGCTTCGGTGCTGCCGTCGGTTTCTCCCTTGTCTTGGTCCTGTTTGCTTCCATGCGCGAACGCATTGCAGCGGCTGATGTACCGGAACCGTTTAAAGGGGCGTCCATTGCGATGGTCACCGCTGGCCTGATGTCGCTGGCGTTCATGGGCTTTACTGGATTGGTGAAATTGTAAGATGAGCGGATTACTTATCGCGGTGATTGCCATTGCAGCACTTGCCGCTATCTTTGGTCTCCTGCTGGGCTTTGCGTCTATTCGCTTTAAAGTCGAGGCTGACCCTATTGTTGAGCAAATCGATGCGATCTTGCCGCAAACCCAATGTGGCCAGTGTGGTTACCCGGGGTGTCGCCCGTATGCCGAAGCCATCGCCAATGGCGATGCCATCAACAAATGTCCGCCGGGCGGTCAACAAGCCATTGAAAAACTCGCTGATCTCATGGGCGTTGAAGTGCAAGATTCTGCCCATGACGCAGAAAAAAGCCTCAAGAAAGTCGCTTTTATTCACGAAGATATGTGCATTGGTTGCACCAAATGTATTCAAGCCTGTCCGGTCGATGCCATTGTCGGCGGCACCAAGGCCCTGCATACCGTGATAAAAGACGAATGCACCGGTTGTGATTTGTGTGTGGCACCTTGCCCGACGGATTGTATTGAGATGATCCCTGTTGAAACCACGCCTGATAACTGGAAGTGGGATTTAAACCAGATCCCAGTGGTGAACCTGCCTGTTGACAATAAAGAAAGCGCGGTGAAGTAAACATGCTGTCAATTATCGAACAAATTAAACAAGGTCAGCTGTGGGACTTCCCGGGCGGTATCCACCCGCCTGAAAACAAAACCTTGTCCAACCATACACCGATTATTCACGCGGGCATTCCTGACGAATTAGTGCTGCCACTGAAGCAGCACATTGGTACCAAGGGCGACATTTTGGTTGCCGTCGGCGATCAGATACTAAAAGGCCAACCGCTGACCCAAAGTGACATGAGCATGTGTGTGCCTATTCACGCGCCGACCTCAGGCACGGTTACCGCGATTGAACCCCGTACTACCGCGCACCCATCCGGTTTGACGGATCTATGTATCGTGATCAAAAGCGATGGTCACGACACGTGGGCACCCCAACAAAAAATCACCGATTACACGGCCATGGCGCCGGGTGATCTGATCGATATTATCCGCTTTAGCGGCATTGCAGGTTTAGGCGGTGCAGGCTTCCCCACTGGGCGTAAGCTACAAGGCAGCTTGGGCTTGACAGACATCATGATCATCAATGCGGCCGAGTGTGAGCCTTACATCACTGCCGATGACCGTTTGATGCAAGATTACGCGCAAGAAGTCATCGAAGGTATTCGTATTCTGCGTCACGTCGTCAGCCCTAAACTGACCTTGATCGGTATCGAAGATAATAAGCCGGCAGCGATCAAAGCGCTTGAGCAGTGTGTCTCGCCAGAAGACAACATTCTGATCCGCGTGATCCCCACCAAATACCCGTCAGGCAGCTCCAAACAGCTGGTGAAATTGCTGACGGGCCGTGAAGTCCCATCCGGTGGCCGCTCTTCAGCGGTTGGCGTAGTTGTGCAAAACGTGGGAACCGCCTTTGCGGTAAAACGCGCGGTGATCGATGGCGAGCCTTTGATTGAACGTGTCGTCACCTTAACAGGTGAAGCCTTTAAAAACCGTGGCAATGTGTTTGCCCGCTTGGGCACGCCCGTGTCCTACCTGCTCGACACCTACGGCTACCAACCAGATAAGAAATACCCACGCGTGATCATTGGGGGATCCTTGATGGGCTTTACCCTCCCCCATGCCAATGTGCCCATCACGAAAATCACCAACTGCATTCTGACCCCTAAGCGCCGTGAACTGCCGCTGCATAATCACGAAATGGCCTGTATTCGCTGTAGTGCCTGTGCCGATGCCTGTCCAAGCTCTCTGTTGCCTCAACAGCTGCAGTGGTACGCCAAAGACCAAGACTACGCCAAGTGCGAAGAGTACAACCTGTTCGACTGCATTGAATGCGGTGCCTGTGCTTACGTGTGCCCAAGCGAAATTCCACTGGTGAATTACTATCGCCAAGCCAAGGCGGAAATCTACGCACGTCGTCAAGATGAAGCCAACGCTGAGCGTGCGAAACAACGCTTTGAAGCCAAGCAAGCCCGCTTTGAACGCGAAAAATCCGCCCGTGAAAACCGCTTCAAGAAAGCCGCTGAAGATCGCCGTAAAGACATGGCTGCCACCGGCGGTGATGATGCCGTGGCTGCAGCGATTGCTCGCGTAAAAGCCAAACAAGCGGCTGCTGCATCAGGCGAAGACAACGATAAGAAACCGGCGGTGGCCGCGGCGATTGCCCGCGCTAAAGCCAAACAAGAACAAGCGGCACAAACCGCCACAACCACATCGGCGCAACCCGATAATGCTGAAATGGCGAAGCTGCGTGAACAACGCAAGCGTGAAGCCCGCGAACGTAAAGCCGCGAAATTCGCTGCCGACCAAGCATTAGCCGCAGAACACGCCGACTCGGGTAAAACCAAAGACGCCGTCGAACCTACGGATCCGAAGAAAGATGCTGTGGCGGCGGCCGTTGCCCGAGCCAAAGCCCGCAAGGCCGCACAAGCAGCTGAATCGCAAACCGAGCCGTCAGCAGAAGCCAAACCGGTTGAAGCAAAAACATCGGCTGATGCGGATCCGAAAAAAGCCGCTGTCACCGCTGCCGTTGCTCGTGCTAAAGCCCGCAAGGCTGCGCAAGCTGCTGAATCGCAAAACAAGCCGTCAGCAGAAGCCAAACCGGTTGAAGCAAAAACATCGGCTGATGTGGATCCGAAGAAAGCGGCTGTGGCGGCGGCCGTTGCCCGAGCCAAAGCCCGCAAGGCCGCGCAAACAGCTGAATCGCAAAACGAGCCGTCAGCAGAAGCCAAACCGGTTGAAGCAAAAACATCGGCTGATGCGGATCCGAAAAAAGCTGCTGTGGCGGCGGCCGTTGCCCGTGCTAAAGCCCGCAAGGCCGCACAAGCCGCTGAGTCGCAAACCGAGCAACCTGCTGAAGCAGAAACATCCGTTGATATGGATCCGAAAAAAGCCGCTGTGGTAGCTGCCGTTGCCCGCGCTAAAGCCCGCAAGGCCGCGCAAGCAGCAGAATCACACACAGAGCTATCAGCGGAAACCAAGCCTGCTAACGTGAAACCCGCTGAAACCGACGCACCCGCTGCTTCGGATCCGAAAAAAGCCGCTGTGGCTGCTGCCGTTGCCCGTGCCAAAGCACGTAAGGCCGCGCAAGCCGCTAAAGCCGCACAAGAAAACAATGAGGAAAACTAACGGTGGCGTTTAATATTACCAGCTCACCCCATGCCCATAACCGCCGCAGCACCAGCAGTTTAATGCGTACGGTCATCCTTTGCACCTCACTGGGCGTTGCTGCCCAGTGGTATTTCTTTGGTTGGGGGGTATTAATCCAAGTGGCTCTGTCAGCCTTGCTGGCCGTGGTTGCTGAAGCGGCCGTTTTGTTGCTGCGTCGTCGCCCATTAGTGCCGTATTTACGTGATAATACCGCCCTGTTAACCGGTGTATTGATCGGCTTGGCTATCCCTCCGTTAGCCCCTTGGTGGATCAGCGTCATTGGTGTGCTTTCTGCCATCATCATTGCCAAACACCTGTACGGCGGATTAGGGCAAAACCTCTTCAACCCCGCTATGGTGGCTTACGTGGTCTTGCTTATCTCCTTCCCACTGCAAATGACAACCTGGCTGCCGCCATCATCCCTGAGTGCCGAGCCCGTCAGCTTTATTGATAGCTTGTCAGCCATCATGACAGGCTTCACGCAAGACGGTTTCAGTGTCTACCAGCTGCGAATGTCAGTAGACGGCGTCACCATGGCTACCCCATTGGATACGCTAAAAACCTCACTGACCACCGGCCACACCACCACAGAGATTCTGGCCGGCCCCGTCTTCGGCACATTGGCCGGTATTGGTTGGGAATGGGTCAACATCGGCTTTTTGATCGGTGGCCTGATCCTGCTAAAAATGCGTGTGATCCAGTGGCACATCCCCGTCGGTATGCTCGGTGCTCTGTTTGTGATGAGCACACTGGCATTTTTGATCAGCCCTGATACCGCCGGTTCTCCTCTGTTCCATTTGTTCTCCGGCGCCACCATGCTCGGTGCGTTCTTTATTGCCACCGATCCGGTGACGGCATCGACCACGGTAAAAGGCCGCTTGGTCTTCGGTGCTCTCATCGGTGTATTAGTATATTTGATCCGTACCTTCGGCGGTTTCCCCGATGGCGTCGCGTTTGGCGTTCTGCTGGCCAATATGTGTGTCCCGATGATCGATTACTACACTCGCCCACGCACCTTTGGCCACTAGAGGAACTACCATGCTGAATGCAATGAGAAAAAACGGTGGCGTATTGGCAATTTTTGCCCTGCTATCGACCAGTTTGGTTGCGGTCACTCACTTAATGACGGCCGATAAAATTGAAGAACAGCAGCAAAAGCAACTGCTGACAATATTGAACCAGGTGATCCCTGCTGCTAATCACGACAACGAGTTATACAAAAGCTGTACCTTGTTGACCGATGAAGCCGCACTGGGTACCACCGTGCCCATGCCCGCTTACATCGCTGAAAAGCAGGGGCAAAAAAGTGGAATGGCGATTGAAGCCATTGCACCAGACGGCTACAGCGGTGCGATTAAACTGATTGTCGGGTTAGACCAACAAGGTGTGGTCACGGGTGTGCGCATTCTCAGCCACAGCGAAACGCCGGGGTTGGGTGACAAAATTGAAACCCGCATCAGCAATTGGATCGACAGCTTCACCGGTAAAAAAGTGAACGGGACGGATGATGCACGCTGGGCTGTACGTAAAGACGGCGGCGACTTTGACCAGTTTACGGGCGCAACCATCACGCCGCGTGCGGTTGTCGGTGCCGTGAAGCGCGTGTCGCTGTACTACCAAGCCAACCAAGATCGTCTTTTCGCACAACCACTGAACTGCCAGGGGGAATGAGTGCCATGAATACTGAATTAATGAAAAACGGGTTATGGAACAATAACCCGGCCATCGTCCAGCTATTGGGCCTGTGTCCCCTACTGGCGGTTTCCGCGACCGTCACGAACGCCTTAGGCCTCGGACTGGCGACCACGGCAGTATTGGTCGGCTCTAACTTGATAGTGTCATTGGTCCGCCAATGGGTGCCGTCTGAAGTGCGTATTCCTGTGTTTGTGATGATCATCGCCGCACTGGTGACCTGCGTCCAGTTACTGATGAATGCCTACACCTTTGGGTTGTACCAGTCCCTCGGCATTTTCATTCCATTGATTGTGACCAACTGTATCATCATCGGCCGCGCGGAAGCCTTTGCATCGAAGAACAGTCCTATTCCGGCAGTGCTTGATGGCCTGTGGATGGGATTGGGCATGACTGCCGCCTTAGTCGTACTGGGGGCATTACGTGAAGTGTTGGGGAACGGTACCCTATTTGACGGCGCTGATCGTCTGCTCGGTGACTGGGCTTCATCACTGCGTATTGAGATCTTTACCTTTGATAGCAGCTTCTTACTGGCCATCTTGCCACCCGGTGCCTTTATTGGTGTTGGCTTTATGATCGCGCTAAAAAATGTTATTGATAAGAAACGCGCGCAAAAAGCGACTCACTCACAAACGAAGCCAGTGATTGAACGTGCCCGCGTAAGCCCGACCGATTAATGCCATGATGACGCTTCAACGATTGAGCGCGAATCATTGATCGGCATGCCGTGGCTGATGGACTAGCCACGGCACCTGACACCACAAGGTGCAGGTAACTATAACAATAATGGCTTGACTGGAAGTATCTATGAACAATGAAAAGCGCGTTCAGATCCTTGAACGTTTACGCGCAGAAAATCCCCATCCGGAAACGGAACTGCACTGGAGCAGCCCCTTTGAGTTACTCATTGCGGTTCTCTTGTCGGCGCAAGCCACGGATGTCAGCGTCAATAAAGCCACTGACAAACTGTATCCGGTCGCGAACACCCCACAAGCTCTCTTTGATTTGGGTGTTGACGGGGTAAAATCGTACATCAAGACGATTGGCCTGTTTAATTCTAAAGCCGAAAACGTCATCAAAACCTGCCAAATTTTGCTCGAAAAACACGGCGGTGAAGTGCCAGAAGATCGTGAAGCCCTTGAAGCCCTACCGGGCGTAGGCCGTAAAACGGCAAACGTGGTGCTCAATACCGCGTTTGGTTGGCCGACCATTGCCGTCGATACCCATATTTTCCGCGTGTCGAACCGTACCAAGTTTGCGGTGGGCAAAAATGTCGATCAGGTTGAGCAGAAACTGCTGAAAGTGGTGCCGAAAGAATTCAAAGTGGATGTGCATCATTGGCTGATTTTGCACGGTCGCTACACCTGCATCGCGCGTAAACCCCGTTGCGGCAGCTGTACCATCGAAGACCTTTGCGAGTACAAAGACAAGGTCGATCCTGTCGACTAATCACCGATACCCCGCTTAATTCCTTCACACTAAGACACGCCGCCCCCTCGGGTACGGCGTGTTTTTTTATGGAAATCGGGAACAGGTCTTATTTACGGGGATCACATGCACGGTATCGTGTCACGCGGCGGACTTATTCTGCGTCCACTTTCCCGAAGTACTCCGTCACCATGGCACGATAAGCATTATCGTCACTGGTTGGGTCATTATATTCAAGGGAGTAATACGGCATGATGCTTTCCTTTAGCTTTTCGGCAATTTGCAGCTCCAAATTTTCCACGCTAACGGTGCTCGTCACTTCATAGGTTTCAGCACGATTGAGCCCCATTTCTTTCGCTTGATCGACCGTGATTTTCTTGGCCTTCACTTGTGCCGCCAGCTCAGTCTCCACTTTTGTGACATCACTGTTAAGCACAACATCATCACCCGCCACTGCCGCGCCCATCCCGACGCCGACACTGACACCGATCCCCACCAGACTCCAGAGTAATCGCTTCATATTCCACCGCCTCTCTTTTTGTATAGTCATTGTTATGCCACTGTGTACTTACAAACCAACACAAAATAACTGTAGTGCGATCTCTTACCCACGCCGTTGCAAAAATAAGAAAGGCAACTGAAATCACAGCACTATCAGGCATAAAAAAAGAGGCCAATGGCCTCTTTCTCATGCAGTAATGTATACCGTCATCCCACGGCATAAAGACGACATCAGGACTACATCAGGGTACGCCCCAGCGAAATCACGACACGGCGGTTTTTATTACGCCCAATCGGAGTCGCGTTATCAGCCACCGGACGGCGCTTGCCATAAGCTTCAACCTGAATACGGTTTTTCGGTAGCCCCATCGCCATAAAGTATTGCTCCAACTTAGTGGCGCGGCGTTCAGATAAGGCTTGGTTCACCTGTTTCCCGCCTTGTGAATCGGTATAGGTCGCCACCAGCACCAAATCCACGTCATCGCTGTAACGCACAAAATCGGCAATTTGCGCCAAACGTTGCTGCGAGGCTTTATTGAGCTCTTCGCTGTCTTGGGCATAGTGCAACACGGTAAACGCAATGTCTTCAAAACTGTAAGGCAACAAATTTTCCAAGCAGACACTGAACTGGTTATACGCCGTCTGGAATGCCACGGCAGACAATGACACCTCAATACGCTTATTACGGTGCTGCCAGTCTTGATAGCTAAAGGTCGGGTAACGCCCCGTTTCTAACTCCGCCAACATCGCCCACGCCATTTGACCACCAATGTAGCCATCGAACTGCTTAAAAAAGGTCAGCGTGGTAATGGATTCCGCCGCTTCACCCGGCATCCAGCGAGGAGGCATCGAGACCAGATTGACATTGCGGGTTTCCCCCATCGGACGCCGCATCTTCAATTCAAAGTCCAAATTGATTTTTTTACTGGCACGAGACGTAAACTGCGCTTCGCCATAATGAGGGATCGCATGCAGCATACGGCACTCCAGCGGCGTATCGACCGCCACTTTCCATGACGACTGCGCTGGCTCTGCCACGTAAAGCTGCCGCGCAACAACGCCACAGCTCAATACCAAACTAATTGCGGCTATACCGCATGCGGTCAATGATGTTTTCGCCATTCTCTTGCCGGCCGAAGCCATTCTTAGGGTCGCGGCCGAAGCGGGCGACGTACTTTGTGGGGGTATTATTGTATCGGAAGTGACAGAAAAATCTTTAGCTAATCGTTATCAGCTAAAGGTTTAGCTCTGCCGTCGAATCTGACATAATGTCCCCTTCACTTTTTTTGCCCGCAGTGCTATGAGCCAAGATAACGAACTAAATACGCTGAAAAGTCGCTTTCGCGGCTACTTCCCTGTCGTCATTGATGTTGAAACTGCCGGTTTCAATGCCAACACCGACGCCTTGCTGGAAATCTGTGCGGTAACGTTACAGATGGATGAAGACGGTTGGTTAAAACCGGCCACGACGTTGCATTACCATGTCACGCCATTTGAAGGCGCCGTCATCCATAAAGAAGCCTTAGAATTTAACGGTATTCGTGACCCGTTCAGCCCATTGCGTGGCGCCGTGTCTGAAGAAGCCGCCCTGAAAGACATTTATAAGCAGATCCGCAAAGAGCAAAAAGCCACAGGCTGCTCCCGTGCGATCATGGTGGCGCACAATGCCAACTTTGATCACAGCTTTGTCATGGCGGCCTCTGAGCGTGCGAAGCTCAAACGCAACCCGTTCCATCCGTTTGCTACCTTTGATACGGCCGCCCTCAGCGGATTGGCATTTGGTCAAACGGTATTGGCCAAAGCGTGCGCAACGGCAGAGATCCCGTTTGATAACAAAGAAGCCCACTCAGCACTGTATGACACCGAGCGTACCGCTGAGTTATTCTGCAAAATTGTCAACAAGTGGAAAGCCTTAGGTGGCTGGCCATTAGTGGCGCCTCAAACAGAAGAGGCTGATGTCGCGTCATAATTCAAACACGACGGTTCCACGCAGTCACACACAAGCCCTGTTATGCAGGGCTTGTGTGCATTTGGACTGAAACACACAAGACAATATCACAGCATGTTTTAAACACCCCTCTCCCCCTTTCCGTCCCTTTCTAGCCGCAACACTTCAAAAAACAAACCGTTACACATGGTTAACATTTCACCTTTCTGCCTCTATACTGTCTGAGCGACTTGGCATATTCCACGCAAATACAAGGCATTAGCGTTTCATTGTCTCCCTTTACCCAATGCTCTGCGATTTGTGCCGCAATACGCCCTCTCAGCGAAACT
This sequence comes from Photobacterium japonica, assembly GCF_050337005.1. Taxonomy (NCBI): domain Bacteria; kingdom Pseudomonadati; phylum Pseudomonadota; class Gammaproteobacteria; order Vibrionales; family Vibrionaceae; genus Photobacterium; species Photobacterium japonica. The sequence continues at coordinate 62,604 of NZ_JAKJSN010000014.1, forward strand.
CACTGGTTTCCATTCAAGGATCGGATCTGCACGGTCACCGTTAAAGAGGCGAACAGAATAATGAAAAATACGCGTACTTACATTGCACTCTCGGCAGCTCTCATGGTTATCACAGGCAGTGGTAGCGTCTATGCCGCGGGGTTTCAAGTGAATGAGCACTCCGCCTCAGGCCTTGGCCGTGCCTTTGCGGGGGATGCCGCCATCGCTGATAACGCGGCCGTTTTAGCCCGAAACCCAGCAGCAATGGCCTTGTTTGATACGATGCAACTGTCGGGCAGCCTGTCTGTCATTGAGCCGTCAATTGATGTGTCTACCGTCGGTTCCTCCCCCGCACAAACCTATAATGATATTGCGCCCGCAGCCGTGGTACCAGCCGGCTATTTCATTCAGCCTCTCAGTGATCGCGTCGCATGGGGGATCGGCCTTTTCTCCAACTACGGCTTTTCCACCGACTACCCAACCGATGCCAATTTTGGTGCACTCGCAGGGAAAACCGACCTTCTCACTCTGAACATTAATCCCAGTGTGTCATGGCGTATCAACCCACAATTGAGCGTGGGTGCCGGTGTGTCATTGGTCTATGCCGATGCCGAACTCAACCGTCACTTTGGCGGATTGGGCACGGCCTTCGGTATTCCACCGAGCCAGACGCTGCTGAACTTACAAGGGGACACATGGGAATGGGGCTGGAATATTGGGGCCTTATGGGAACTCAATGATGACCATCGCTTTGGTCTGAGCTACCGCTCGCAAGTGGATCTCGAGTTTGACGGCAAGTTCACCGACTACCAAGGCAGCGGTGTCGCCGGTGCGACCCCGAGTAACCCGATCACGGTCGATGGCGCGTTAAGCGTTCCCCTGCCTGCTATTGTCGAATTTGGCGGTTTCCACCAAGTGACATCACAGTGGGCGGTGCATTACGGCATTCAATGGACGCAATGGAGTGAATTCAAAGAACTGCGGGCCACCAGCGAATCGTGCAATAACAACACCTGCTTCCTTAAAGAAGAAGAATACGATGACAACGTCCGCTACTCTCTGGGTGCGACGTATAACCTCAACCCGGATTGGGTTGTGCGCGCGGGTTTTGCGTTTGATGAACAAGCCGGGCTCGCCACCCTCAGCATTCCAGATACCGATCGTTACTGGTATTCCGCCGGTGCCACCTACACCTATCACCGCCACTTAACGGTCGATATCGGGCTGACCTATCTCTATGGGAAAAGCAGCACCTTCACCGAAGAATATGTGGATGGCCTCGACTACACCTTTAGCGGCAAAAACCACGCATGGCTTGGCGCCATCCAGCTCAATTACTTGTTTTAAGCGCACCGGCACACCACTGGAGCAACACGCAAACCATAAAGGATTATTGGTATGAACAAAACGTTACTCGCCCTCGCGATTTCTGCGACCGTGACATTGACCGCCTGCGGGGATGACGCCAGCTTGTCCGGCGATCCCACTGTCGATGCCACGATAACGGACAGCTTAAACGCTGAGACACAAATCGCCTTTGACTTGCTGTCAGATCCGAGTAACCCCGTGCTCATCACGCCGTCTTATTTAGTGGTCGATGCCGTTGATGGCACCCTCAAAAGCGACGGGGAGGTGAATAGCGCCGCGTATGCGACCGATCTGTCAGATCCCGCTGTTGCGTTAGGGAAAACCGATGGCTGGAGCCTCAACCAACCCATTACTATCGCGTTTACCGGGGTCGATCTGGATCCCGCGACGGCTGAAGACGGCTTTTTCCTATTGGAAACCGGCGATCCACAGGCGGATGATTACGCTAACACCACACCGATACCGTTAACAGCCGCCAATGGCGATTTCCGCGTGACCGTCAGTGAAACCACCTTGACCATCGTACCGCTTAAACCGTTCAACGCAGCGAGCCACTATCAATTTGCCGTCACGTCTGCGCTGAAAGACAACAAGGGTAATCCGGTCGGCATGAGCCCCTCTTACGCGGTACTGAAATCCACTAACCCAACACCGAATGTGGCTCTAGCGCCCGCACAACAACTGGCTCAACGTAGTGAAGCCACGTTTGCCGCCACGGGTGTCGACAAAGACAGTATTATTTTCACCAACTGGTTTACCACAGCCTCCGTTGGCAGCGTCCTCAGCACCACCAAAGCCGTGATTGCTCACACCTTCGACGTCGTCCGGCAAGGCGGTACGGCCAACCAAATTTGGAAAGGCAGTGCTAACCCGAACAATGTGGATCTCTCCACCCTGTACCACATCACCCTTTCGCCCGTCGAAGACATTGCCACTTTCTTCAACAATAACGCCCAACTCAACAGGTTGGTCGGGCAAGATCAAACCACCCTCAATGGCCTGACGGCGGCGTATACCGCGCTGGGGGCAACCTTGTACACTGGCACCATTGATCTGCCTTATTTCTTGCAGACCGACACGGCAGATAACGCATGGCAAACCACCCCATGGCAAAGTGCCACACCGAGCCTGGCCAAGATCCGTCATGTCATGACAAACGGTACAGACGCAGACAAAGCAGCCGTACAAACGTCACTCAATGGGATTGATATTGCCAAGCTGTTAACTGGCGATACAACGGAATTCATCAAACTGATTGGCTCCTCGGTGACCCTCGCCGATGGCAGCCCACTGGATAACGAGCGCGTGATGACCCAATTCAGCCCCGTGCCGCAAATTCAGTCGATTCAGCGCGTACCGCTGCTGCTGATTGTCCCCAATCAGCCATCATCGGGTGTCGTGGTGTATCAGCATGGCTTGGCCTATACGAAAGAAACCGCTTACCTGTTCGGGGCTAACCACCTCAGCAGCACCCTGGGCAAGGGGAATGCGATTATTGCCATTGACCACCCGCTGCATGGGGCGCGTGCATTGGCTGATGGGACGGTCACAACGGAAAGCCACGCCGATGTGTACATGAACCTTGCCTACCTGAATGTCGCACGAGACAACCTTCGCCAAAGCATGATCGATACACTCGGTGTACGTGCTTCACTCGCGCTGATGCAAGTGGCCAATGCGCCGGTATTTACCGAACTTGATCTCAACAAAACGGGGATCTTTGGCCATTCACTCGGCGCCATCACAGGGTTAGGTGCGTATCACTTAGGGACAACGTCATTAGGCCAACCCACTGCCGATGCCCTGTTTAATTTCAATGCCGGTGCATTCGCCAACCCGGGCGGTGGCATTGCCTCGTTACTGTTAGAATCGGAGACGTTTGGCCCCACGATCAAACACACTCTACTGCTTGGCGCAGATAATGCCGCCTATCAAGCCATCTGTGGTAGCGCTCCCGATGGCGGCGCCTGTTATTCTGCCTTCTTTGCCAGTGTAGATGCTGCCAGCCAAGCCGCGATCAATCACACCGTTGGCACTTTTACCTATGGAGCCCAAACGGTACTCGATACCGTCGACCCGTATAACTTTGCTCGAGATATTAACGGGCCGGTGTATGTGATGCAGGCAGAGAATGACCCCATTATTCCTAACCAAACCACGCAGTTTAGTCTCATGGGTGGCACCGAGCCGCTGGTGGCAGAGCTTGGGCTCAGCCCATTAACGCAAACCCTGTCTGGCGAAGCCGTTAAGCATGTAGCCCGCTTTGATGCGATCACCTCACAGGTTCAACACAGCTCCGTGATCGCCCCTGCGCAAGTGGATAAGCAAGGCAATGTCATTGATCCCGCCGTTGCCCTCGCGACCAGCGCTGAAGCACAATTACAGGTCGCCAGTTATTTAGCCGCGCAAGGGCAAGGGATCGCGGTGGGTGATGCCACGCTGCTAAAAGCAAATCACGAATAATCTCCGTTATCACTCCCCACCCTTCAACCACCGCCGCCACGCGATATTGGCGGCGGTGGTCGTTCGTTAGCATGTTCCTCTTTTCTGCTTCCCGCTTTGACTGATAATTCAGTACGTTGCCCTCTAACACCCCGATCGATAAGGAATATAATTCCCATTTCGTATGATTTTTTCCTCGACATGTTGTCATTTTTAAGCAAACTGAATGTTTTTGAGCAAAACCGCCAAAATAAATTAAAAAGAATTACACATTTAGTGTAAAAATCATGCAAATTATATCGACATAACACAACGGACGGATCTTAGTTTATGAACCCTGTAGTAATATCGGTATGCGTCATGCTTTTACTCGCGTTGTTGCGGGTAAATGTTGTTGTTGCGCTTACCTTCAGTGCCATTGTCGGTGGCCTGTTCGGCGGCCTGTCCTTAACAGAGACTGTGGCATCCTTTGAAAGTGGCTTGGGTGGTGGTGCGACCACTGCATTGAGTTATGCGATGCTTGGTACGTTCGCGGTCGCGATTTCGCGCTCGGGTATTACCGATGTGTTGGCACAAAAAGTGATTAAACGTCTTAGCGGCACAGAGAACGCAGCAGCGGCAACAGGCGTAAAGTATTCTGTTATCACCATTCTTGCGCTACTGGCTATTTCTTCTCAAAACGTCATTCCGGTACACATCGCGTTTATCCCGATTGTGATCCCGCCGCTACTGCATGTTTTTGCCAAGCTAAAACTGGATCGCCGTCTGATTGCCTGTGTACTGACATTTGGTCTCGTTACCCCATACATGCTCTTACCCATCGGTTTTGGTGGTATCTTCCTAAATAACATTCTGCTGAAAAACCTGCATGACAATGGGCTGGATGTCACCGCGGCACAAGTGCCCTACGCGATGATGATCCCCGCCATGGGCATGCTGTTTGGTTTGCTGATGGCTGTCTTTTTCACTTACCGTAAACCACGCGAATACTCAGTCGAAAAAATTCTGGCCAATGAACCAGAGCACAAAAAAATCAACATGCGTCACGTCTACATCGCCATGCTGGCAATCGTGTCGGCATTGGGTGCACAGATTTACAGTGGTTCGATGATCATTGGTGGTTTGATGGGCTTCATGGTGTTTACGTTTGGTGGCGTGATCAAGTGGAAAGAAACCCACGATGTCTTCACCAAAGGCGTACACATGATGGCGATGATCGGTTTCATCATGATCGCCGCAGCCGGTTTTGCGTCGGTAATGAAAGCGACCGGTGGTGTCGAAACACTGGTTAGCTCGCTGGCGGATGTGATTGGCAACAACAAGCCACTGGCCGCACTATTGATGCTTGTCGTGGGTTTGTTGGTCACCATGGGGATCGGTTCATCGTTCTCGACCATTCCAATCCTGGCAACAATTTATGTGCCTTTATGTATCACGTTCGGCTTCTCCCCGATGGCAACCATTGCCCTTGTGGGTACCGCTGCCGCACTGGGTGATGCCGGTTCACCGGCTTCTGATTCCACCTTGGGGCCAACGTCTGGCTTGAATGCGGATGGTCAGCATGAGCACATTTGGGAAACCGTGGTGCCGACATTCATTCACTACAACCTGCCGTTGATTGCCTTCGGCTGGTTAGCGTCGATGGTGCTGTAACTCGTCATCAGTAACGGCAACAACTATAAACATAAAAAGACCGCTTCGGCGGTCTTTTTTGATCTCGACACAAGACATCATCGCCAGCCAGCGCCAACAGACAGGCAAAAAAATACCCTAACCAAGGTCAGGGTATTTTTCACACGGTGTGCACACCGCCAACAGCAGCATGAACACGGCAATGACGATTACTCAGCCGGTGTCGCGCGCTCAATCGCTTCTTTCACCAATGGCTGCAATTCACCTTTCTGGAACATCTCAATGATGATGTCACAACCGCCGATCAACTCACCTTCAATCCATAGCTGAGGGAACGTTGGCCACTGTGCGTAAGCCGGTAGTTCAGCACGAATGTCTGGGTTTTGAAGGATATCGACATAGGCAAATTTCTCACCACATGCCATCAGCGCTTGTGCAGCCTGAGATGAAAAACCACAGCTTGGTAGTTTTGGGGAGCCTTTCATGTACAACAGAATGGTATTTTCTTCGATCTGTTGCTTAATTTTGTCGATAGTTTCCATAGCTTCCTCTTTACGACTTTACTTATAAGTTGGATCTTACAGGCATCATTCTACTGTTTCCCGCAGCGGAAAAAAATGCCTAATCGTTTTAGGGGTATTCTTTCGGCTGCACACTAAGCAGATAGCCACGTTATCATGCCGCGCCCCGCATTTCGCCTATCTTTTTTTACGCTAGCTCTTTTAATAAAGAAAAAACTTGCTAAAATGGTTTCACCGTCACAAATTCATCATCTTACACAGGTATCGTGGCAGAGATGAGAAGACGAGTCAGTTTCAAATAATAAGTTAGCTAAAGCTAACTGGAAGCAATGTTGAGGGGCACTCCCCCAAACCAACCCGGAGAATCGAGCAATGGCTTTTGAATTACCCGCTCTACCATACGCAATCAACGCACTTGAGCCACACATTTCTCAAGAAACCCTTGAGTACCACCACGGTAAGCACCACAACACGTACGTTGTTAAGCTAAACGGCCTTGTTGAAGGCACTGAGCTTGCTGAGAAATCTCTAGAAGAGATCATCAAAACATCGACGGGTGGCGTATTTAACAATGCGGCTCAAATCTGGAACCACACGTTCTACTGGCACTGCCTAAGCCCAAATGCTGGCGGCGAGCCAACAGGTGCGGTTGCTGACGCGATTGTTGCTTCATTCGGTTCTTTCGACGCATTCAAAGCACAATTCACTGATTCTGCAATCAACAACTTCGGTTCTTCTTGGACGTGGTTGGTAAAAAATGCAGACGGCTCTCTTGCTATCGTGAACACGTCTAACGCAGGCACACCACTTACAGAAGAAGGCGTTACACCGCTTCTAACTGTTGACCTGTGGGAACACGCTTACTACATCGATTTCCGCAACGTACGTCCAGATTACATGGGCGCGTTCTGGGCATTGGTAAACTGGGAATTCGTTGCACAGAACCTAGCGGCGTAATCGCCTCTACATCTGGCAATTCTGCCCATAAAAAAACGCCTGCATTGCTGCAGGCGTTTTTGTTTGTGTTTTTCTTGGTGTTAATGTCAGTCTAGCCCGTCACTTTCCAGCTACGGGCTATCTTTCATTTTATCCTGCGTATTTTTCTGACAGGATAATGCGCAGTGTACGACGTAGTGGCTCTGCAGCCCCCCACAGTAGCTGATCACCCACGGTGAAGGCATTGAGGTATTCCTCACCCATTGCCAGCTTACGCAAACGACCCACTGGCACTGACAAAGTCCCCGTCACTTTCGTTGGGGTAAGTTCTTGTGCCGTGATATCACGGTCATTCGGGATCACTTTCACCCAGTCATTGTGTGACGCGATGATCGCTTCCACTTCATCCAGCGGAACGTTCTTCTTCAGTTTCAACGTCAACGCCTGACTGTGACAGCGCATTGCACCGATACGTACACACGTGCCATCGATTGGGATTGGGTTATTGTCGAGACCAAGGATCTTGTTCGTCTCAACCGAGGCTTTCCACTCTTCTTTGCTCTGGCCGTTTTCACGCTTCACATCAATCCATGGGATCAATGAACCGGCAAGCGGTGCACCGAACTCTTGTGATGGGAAATCAGCAGAACGCATTGCATCTGCAACTTTACGATCGATATCCAAAATAGAGGTCGCAGGGTTAGCCAACTCGCTAGAAACCGCGTCGTTGATCACGCCCATCTGGCTGATCAATTCACGCATGTTCTTCGCACCCGCCCCTGATGCGGCCTGATACGTTTGAGAGGTCATCCACTCAACAAGACCCGCTTTATACAGACCCCCTACGGCCATCAGCATCAAGCTAACCGTACAGTTACCGCCTGCAAACGTTGATACACCACGGTGGATGCCTTGTTGCATTTGGTCAAAGTTAACCGGATCCAATGCGATGATCGTGTCATCTTTCATGCGCAACGTCGATGCGGCATCAATCCAGTACCCTTTCCAGCCCGCTTGGCGCAGCGCAGGGTAGACTTGTTCTGTGTAGCTGCCACCTTGACAGGTAATAATGGCGTCGAGCTTTTTCAGGCTCTCGATATCAAAGGCATCCTGAAGCATGCCTGCGTCTTTCCCCAAATTGGGCGCGGGGATGCCAATTTGAGATGTCGAAAAGAAAACAGGCTCAATGACATTGAAATCGCCTTCTTCAACCATACGCTGCATGAGGACAGAGCCCACCATGCCACGCCAACCCACTAAACCTACTTTCATCATGTGCACAACACTCCCTGATCATTATCTATCGGTATAACTATTGGCAATGCATCCCATGCCCCCTTTGGATCACAGGTCTTGCCGATAGTTATAACGACAGGCCGCCTTACTTAGCGTCAGTCCAGCATACAAACATAAGGATAATATGCAATAAATCTGAAAAAAAAGTCATCAAAACACAAACGAAACGTGTAAAAAAAGCACGTTCACATCAAGAAGGCAACCCACTTTATTCACTCAGGCACACAGCAAACACGCGCAAAATCCGTACAACAAAGCAGATAAGCGGCGCAATTACCCCCATAAAAATCCGACAACATTAGCAATAAAATAGCGGTTACCCATAAACAACCTCAAATAGGCAAAAATTTATACCTTCAATTTTTTGATCATTTATCCACATATTGATAACCTAGCCACCTTTCAAAAAAAGCAAAATATTATACTGCTTAAATCAGGATTATATGGAGTAAAAATCCAAACAATATCACTTGTTTATAAATGGACACATTTAAAGCCAACAGACACAACACAACAAAAACACAACGCATGAACGTAAATTTAACAAAAACCCAAATTATAACTATGGTTTTTACGCGTTCCGTAATGATGATTGAATGAAGTCACAGAAATAAACATTATCTATCGCTGCTCTGACCACATTCGGCTAGATTAGCTCCGACTAGCATATGTTTTGGTTTCATTCATTAGCCTCGCACGGATTGCGTGTGAAGGCTTGTTCTCTATAACAGGCTCGAACTGACAAGGTTAGAAGTATGAACACACAGACTGTAAAACTGCCGTCGATCACCCAGGTCGTGATTGCACTGGGTATTTTTCTTGCGCTGGCATTCTCTTTCACCGCACAACTGAATTTGCCGATCCAATTAGCGTTGTACATTGGCTGGTTTATCATCATGGCGCTGGGTATCAAACTCGGTCATGACTATAAATCGTTAGAAAAAGCGGCCACAACCGGGATTGCAAACGGCTTAGGCGCAGTATTGATCCTATTGGCTGTCGGCGCATTGGTCGGCACGTGGATTGCCGGCGGCATTGTTCCCACTATCATTTACTACGGTCTACAAGCCATCCACCCTTCTATCTTCCTTTTGGCGACCATGTTGATCTGTTCAATGACAGCACTGGCAACCGGTACCTCTTGGGGTGCAGCCGGTACAGCAGGCATTGCGATGATGGGGATCGGTCAAGGATTGGGTATCCCAGCGCCAATGACGGCGGGTGCCGTACTATCAGGCTGTTACTTCGGTGATAAAATGTCACCACTGTCTGATTCTGTGATCTTGGCGTCTTCTATGTCTAACGTTGAAATCGTTGAGCACATTAAAGGCATGTTGCCTATCGCCCTGATCAGCTACGTGATCACCGGTATTCTGTTCACCGCCGTAGGCTTCCACTACGCCGGTAACGTTGACATGTCACAGGTTGAATCTGTGATTGTGGCAATGGACCAGCAATTTGTGATTTCACCGTTCTCATTTGTTCCAGTGATCATCGTACTGGCACTGTTGGCCATGCGTCTGCCTTCATTCCCTGTGATCTCATTGGGTTCACTGCTGGGTATTATCTGGGCCGTGATGGTTCAGGACATGGATCCACTACAAGCGTTCAACACCGCGTGGGCACCGTTCTCCATTAACTCTGGCGTTGATTTCATTGATGCCATTCTTAACCGTGGCGGCATGTCGTCCATGCTAAGTTCTGTGGCCGTGATCATCTTTGGTCTGGGCTTTGGTGGCTTGCTGGATAAAGTCGGCGTACTGCAAACCGTCGCACAATTGTTTGAAAAGCGTGTGAACTCAGCAGGTAGCCTGTCTGTTTCCACCATTGCAACGGCGTTTTTAGGCAACGTCTTTGGCTCAGCGATGTATGTATCACTGATCCTGACCCCTAAAATCTGTGCGAAGAACTATGACCGCTTGGGCTACCAGCGTAAGAACCTGTCCCGTAACGCCGAATTTGGTGGTACGTTGACATCCGGTATGGTGCCGTGGAGTGATAACGGTATCTACATGGCAAGTATCCTTGGCGTGGCGACCTTCTCGTACGCACCTTTCATGTGGTTAAGCTTCGTGTGTATTCTGGTGACCATTGTCACCTCTTACATGGGTTGGTTCGTTGACCGCTGCCCACCGGTTGCAGAAGCCGCTGAAACCGAAGAAGCCGCAACAGCCCAAGTGGCCACGCAGCAGCAAACCGCATAAGGTTTCCTTTCTTCCCCTTTCTGACATCAAGAGCACCTTTCGAGGTGCTCTTTTTTTATGCGTGTTCTCCGCCTTATACTTTTCATCTTATTCTCTGCTCACGCTGTGTGGCACCATAAAAAAGTCCTTAAATAGCGACTTACCGAAATCACAACGCAATAACACATAAAGATAGTCACTTACATGCATAAAAACAAAGCTTATACGTCATTCCATTACTGAAAACATTGTTTTTACCAAAGCAAACCATTTAATTAATAAAGAAAAAACAACTACTCATGTATTTTTATTCCGCTTTTTCATGTTAATGGTTGTGAATGAGATATTAATGTAGATCGTGATCACAATTTTGCGTCTATCTGTCCTTTATAGGACTTTTCAGTGGCACATATTGACCCCGATCAAATTTTTCTCTTACTAATAAGCGAAAATACGCGTGTTTTCTTATTTTCTGCAACATTTTACGTCTTACACGATATGAAAGATTGTGAATTGCTGCCGATGGCCAGTTTGGCGTTTTTGATTCCTAAGAGGTTACATATGAGCAATCCCGCAGAGCAGGGTCGCAAAGTTACGATAGGCAGTTACATTGCCCTCGCCTTTGCTATCATCTTTTTCTCAGGCGCACTACAGTCCAATCAGTGGTACGGTGTGTTTGACTTTACAACCCTAAACGGTTCATTCGGTAGCCTTGTGCATTCCGTGAATGAAACGGCTGATGGCGTACAAACAGCCAGCACCAGCATGCGTGGTAAAGGCGGTAGCGGTGCACGTGACGGTTTCATGTTTGCCCTAACCCTTATCCCTACGGTGATGTTCGCTCTAGGTATGATCAACGTACTTGAGCACTACGGTGCACTTGACGCGGCGCGTAAACTTCTTACTCCTCTTCTGCGTCCGCTAATGGGTATTCCAGGCAGCACAGGTCTTGCATTGATCGCATCACTACAAAGTACCGATGCCGGCGCCGCGATGACCCGCCAGCTCAAAGATGAAGGCCACCTCACCAAGCGTGAAGCGGATGTCTTCACTATGTTCCAGTTCTCTGCCGGTGCCACCATTGTTAACTTCTTCTCTTCAGGTGCTGTGCTATTTACCCTTTCCAACATGGACGGTACCCCTGCGGTAACGGCATCAATTGGTATGGCGGTTATCGTGATGTTCGCGTTCAAATTCGTGGGTGCAAACCTGTTCCGCGTTTACCTGAACATGACCGAAGGTAAAGCAGACAAAAACGAAGACGCACTGCAGACGGAGAAAGCATAATGAGCGCAGCTAAAAAACCAATGGTAACGGACATTTTCGTAGAAGGCGCTAAGAAAGGCTGGACCATCGCGACCATGTCTACCGTGCCTAACGTTCTGATGGCTTTCGTTATCATCAAAGCACTACAAATCACCGGTGCACTTGACCTGATGGGCAGCGTGTTCTCACCTATCATGGCGGTATTCGGTCTGCCAGGCGAAGCGGCAGCCGTACTTATCGGCGCATGGATGTCGATGGGCGGCGCGGTGGGCGTTGTGATCACTTTGTTTGACGCCGGCATTCTTAACGGTAGCCACATCGCTATCTTGGCACCCGCTATCTACCTAATGGGCTCTCAGGTGCAGTACCTAGGCCGTATTTTGGGTCCTATCGGTACAGAAGGCCGTTACATCCCAATCATGATCGCGATTTCAGTGATCAACGCCTTCGGCTCGATGCTGGTGATGAACCTGTTCGTTTAATCTTTTTCAAAAGGAGGCCTCGCCTCCTTTTTTTCCTGTCGCTATTCACACCCCAAAAGGGTTTTCAGGAGCAATTATGAATTTCTCACTACCAGATTACTTGGAAGAACTACGCCCACTGATCAACGTAGACTGCGGTACGCTAACGAAAGACGGTATCGAAGTTATTGCGAATCAAATGGAGCAGAAGTACCTAGACCTTGGTTGGCACGTAAAACGCGTTGACTGCGGTATTGCAGGAACCGGCCTTGAAGTCCGTAACAAGCCTGAAGCAGAAAACATTGATGTGATGCTGATCGGCCACATGGACACCGTGTTCCCAGTGGGTACCGTGGCAGCACGTCCAATGACGTTTGACGAAAAACGTGCCTACGGCCCGGGCGTGTCAGACATGAAATCTGGCCTGCTAAACATCGTCTACATGCTACGTGAAATGGACAAAGCGACACTGGACAAATTGTCTATCTGTGTGTGCATGAACCCAGACGAAGAAATCGGCTCGCTACACTCAGAAGAGTGGCTAAAGAGCGTGGCAGTGAACGCGAAAAACGTATTGGTTGCAGAAGCAGCCCGTGCTGACGGTTCATTGGTTAAAGCACGTAAAGGCATGGCTCGCTACCGCCTGACGTTTGCTGGTAAAGCCGCTCACGCCGGTAACGATCCACAAAATGGCCGCAGTGCAATCACTGAAATGGCGAACTGGATCCTAGCCGTTAACGCACTGACTAACTTTGAAACCGGCACCACACTGAACGTGGGCGTGGTGAAAGGCGGTGCTGGCGCGAACATCGTACCGGATCACGCAGAAGCCGTTGTCGATGTACGTTTCTGGGATAACGACGAATACGCAGCAGCTGACGCAACATTGCGTGCACTGACTGAAACGCCATTCGTGGAAGGCGTGCAGATCACCGTTGACCGTGAAGCACACAAACCTTCTATGGTACCGTCTGAGAAAACACACGCCCTAATGGCGTTGGTGGAAGAAGCGGGCCGCGAAGAAGGCATCGACATCACATGGCAAGAAGTGGGTGGCGGCTCTGACGCAAACCTGACGGCTGTGATGGGCATTCCTACGCTAGATGGCCTAGGTCCTGTTGGTGCTGGTTTCCACAGCGCAGATGAATACCTAGATCTAGAAAGCATTGCACCACGCATTCAACTTCTGAAGCGTGTAATGACAAAGCTAGCAAACTGAGTCCTTGCGTGCTCACAAGCCCATACGGCTGAGCACATAACGACGGCAGACTAAGGGCGCTTCTGGCGCCCTTTTTTCGTCTTTGCATCACTTCTCCGTTTCACCACCTCTTCACCTTTCCCTTTTTCACCTTCACTTTATCCTCTCACTCCCTGTTTCATTCTCCCCCTTTTTTGTGCATATACTTTCCCTCTGCCACAGACCGCAGGTTCTGCTGATTTTTCAGCCTCTTTTCCCCTCGGCGTATCACGTTTACGGTAAAACACGTACCTCACCCTATAAAGTGTCATTTGAAATACATGTTATTTTCGTAAATTGACCCAGATCAATGAATCACGGCCGATGTCGCCGTATTCTTACCGTATAAGTTGCAAAACAAATATACCTTTAAAAAAGGATGCAGTAATGTCGAATCTAGCAATGTTCTGTCACCAGTGTTCAATGGCCCAATCTGGCGGTTGTGGTAGCAGCGGTAAAACCCAAGGTACTTGCGGCAAAGATGAAAACCTCTCTCGCCTGCAAGATATTATGATTTTTGGTCTAAAAGGCCTGTCAGCGTACCGCACACACGCCAACGATTTAGGTGCTGATACCAAGTCTGTCGATGACGTCATTGCAGAAACCCTGTACTTCACTCTTACCAATGTAAACTTCAGCTTTGATCAACACATTGCCCAGCTCATGAAAATTGGCGGCGCGGGCAGTGAAATGATGGCGCGTTTGGGCGAAGCGCACCACAACCGTCTAGGTGTGCCTACCCCGGTTTGCGTGCCGCAAAACAACGCCGAAGGCAAAGGTATTTTGGTTACAGGCCACGACCTTGACCTGCTAGAGCGTCTGCTGATTGCCACTGAAGGCACGGGCATCAATGTGTACACCCACTCAGAAATGCTGCCAGCACACGGTTACCCTGAACTGCGCAAATTCAGCCACCTGAAAGGTAACGTGGGTAAAGCGTGGTTTGATCAGAAGAAACTATTCCAACAGTGGAACGGCACCATCATTGTGACCACCAACTGTATCGTTCCACCGACAGGCCGTGCGGATTACGCCGACCGCCTGTACAGCTACGGCATCGTCGGTATCGACAACTGCCGTCAGCTTGAAAACGATTTTTCACCGATCATTGAGCACACGCTAAGCCTGCCAGACATCGAAGGCTTCGACAGCGAAGAAACCTTGATGACAGGTCACAACTACAAAACGATTTTGGGCTTGGCTCCACAGATCTTAGACGCGGTAAACGAAGGCAAAATCAAGCAGTTCTTCGTGGTTGCTGGTTGTGACAAGCCGGGCAAACAAAATGATTACTTCCGTGACTTGGCGCTGTCCATTCCTGAAGATTGCATCATCCTGACCTCATCATGCGGTAAGTTCCGTTTCAACGATCATGATTTTGGCACCATCCCAGGCACAGAGATCCCACGTTACCTTGACCTTGGCCAATGTAACGACAGCTACGGCGCCGTGATGATTGCACTTGCACTAAGTGATGCGATGGGCGTGCCAGTGAACGACCTGCCAGTAAACATTGTGCTGTCTTGGATGGAACAAAAAGCGGTATTGATTCTATTGGCGCTGTTCAATCTGGGGATCCAGAACATTTACTTGGGTCCAAACCCACCTGAGTTCGTAAACGAAGCGATCTTCACCTTCCTGCAGCAGCAATTTAATTTGCAGCTGACCGGCGATGCACACGCCGATCTTGAAAAGATGCTGAACCCACAACCTCAGCTAACGGTGGTTGAGGTGTAATCACCGCACCCCCGAGGGGCACGCCTGTCATACCGTGACAACGTGCCCCTGCTCTTCCTGAGAGTCATCCCTCTCACTCAATCCCTCTGAGGTTTCTTCGTCGTCATTACAGTGCCCGTTCGCTGGAGTTCACTATGTCTGTACATTCTCAATCAACACAGGATCGCTCCCTGTTCACCCCGTCTCACTTTGCCACCCTGGACGGCAATGATGCGGCCGCCTCTATCGCTTATCGCTGCAATGAAGTGATTGGCATCTACCCCATTACACCGTCTTCCCCGATGTCGGAAGCCTGTGAAGTGTGGGAATCGCAAGGTAAAACCAATCTATGGGGACAGGTTCCCCGCGTGATTGAAATGCAATCGGAAGGCGGTGCGGCTGGTGCGGTACACGGGGCGTTAATGGCTGGCGCCATGGCTACCACGTTCACCTCCTCACAGGGTTTGCTGCTGAAAATTCCCAACATGTACAAAATTGCCGGTGAACTGACGCCGTTTGTCATGCATGTCGCGGCGCGTACGCTCGCCACCCACGCGCTCTCCATTTTCGGTGATCACTCCGATGTCATGGCCGTGCGCCAAACTGGTTTTGCCCTGCTCGCCGCAGGCAGCGTACAACAAGCTCACGATTTTGCCTTGATCAGTCAAGTGGCCACCTTGGCCAGTCGCATTCCGTTTGTGCACTTCTTTGATGGTTTCCGTACGTCGCACGAAATCAACAAAATCGCCCTGATTGACGATGCGACTCTCACCGCGATGATCGACCAAGAACAGGTGGATGCCTTCCACCAGCGTGCCCTCACACCAGATGCCCCCAGCATTCGCGGCACCGCACAAAACCCAGATACATTTTTCCAAGCCCGAGAAGCAGCCAACCGTTACTACCAAGCCTGCCCACACATTGTGGCCGAGACCATGGCACGCTTTGCGACCTTAACCGGCCGTGACTACAAACCGTTTGACTATTATGGTCACCCTGACGCCACCGATATGATTATCGTCATGGGTTCCGCCAGCGCGACCGTACAACAAGCGGTCGATCACCGCATCGCTCTGGGCCAACGTGTCGGCATGATCTGTGTGAACCTGTACCGTCCGTTTTCGCTCGACCATCTGCTGGCCGTGATGCCGCACAGCATCCAACGCATTGCCGTGTTGGATCGCACCAAAGAGCCCGGCGCCACAGGCGAACCGTTATACCTTGATGTAATGGCGGCGCTGCAACAAGCCGTACACCGTGGCGAACGTACACACTGTCCTATCATCATGGGGGGGCGTTATGGGCTATCGTCGAAAGAATTTACCCCTGCCGATGCAGTCAGCATTTTTACCGCCATGGCGACAGACACACTGCACCATGACTTCACCGTGGGTATCACGGACGACATCACCCATTTGTCGTTACCGGCTGCCACACCGCTCGACATCGAACCGTCTTCACGTTTGCGGGCTTTGTTCTATGGCCTGGGTGCCGATGGGACGGTCAGTGCCAACAAAAACACCATCAAAATTTTGGGTGAAAACACCCCATTGCATGCGCAGGGTTACTTCGTTTATGACTCGAAAAAGTCAGGCGGTATCACCACCTCGCACCTGCGTATCGACACCGATGCGATTGAAGCACCGTATTTGATCCAGCAAGCCGACTTCATTGCGTGTCACCAATTCCCGTTCCTCAACAAACTGGAGATGGTCGAAAAAGCCGCCAACGGGGCGACCTTGCTGTTGAACGCACCGTATGCAGCAGATGCCGTGTGGGATCACCTGCCACAAGAAGTACAGCAAGCCATCATTGATAAGCAACTGTCCCTCTACGTGATTGATGCCGTTGCATTGGCACGCGAACTCGGGCTCAAAAACCGCATTAACACCATTATGCAGACGGGCTTCTTTGCCCTGAGCCAACTCATGCCGCTGGATGAAGCTATCGCGAAACTCAAGCTCGCGATTGAGAAAAGCTACAGCAAGCGAGGCCCTGCCATCGTGGCCGCTAACCATGCCGCCGTCGATGCCACCGTGGCACGCTTAGAGGCAGTGACAATCCCCGAGCGTGCCACCAGCCTGTTCCGTCGCCCCCCAGTGGTCAGTGAACGAGCGCCGGATCTGGTTAAACGCGTCAGCGCCATGATGATGGCCGACAAAGGTGACCAACTGCCCGTCAGCGCCTTCCCCGTCGATGGCTGCTGGCCAACCGGCACCACACAATGGGAAAAACGCAACATTGCGCAAGAAATCCCAGTGTGGGAAGAAGACTTATGTACCCAATGTAATATTTGTACCTTGGTGTGCCCGCATGCGGCAATCCGTGCCAAAGCGGTATCGCCTGACGCATTAACCGATGCGCCAGAAGGCTTTAAGCACACCGATTACAAACAGCGGGATTTCAAAGGCCAAGCATACACCCTGCAAGTGTCACCGATGGACTGTACCGGTTGTAACCTGTGCACCACCGCGTGTCCGGCCAGCGACAAAAACGATCCATCACGTAAAGCCATCAATCTGGCACCGAAGCAACCGCAGTTAACTGAACAGCAAACCCACTACGACTACTTCTTGGATCTGCCTGAGGTTGAACGCATTGACATCAAACGCATTGATGCGCGCACCAGCCAGTTATTACAGCCGCTGTTTGAATATTCCGGCGCCTGCTCTGGCTGTGGTGAAACCTCTTACGTGAAACTGCTGACCCAACTGTTTGGCGACCGCCTGCTGATTGCCAACGCCACAGGGTGCTCGTCCATCTATGGCGGGAATTTACCGACCACGCCATATACCGTCGACAAACACGGCCGCGGCCCAGCATGGGCAAACTCCTTGTTTGAAGATAATGCGGAATTTGGTTTAGGCATGCGCTTAGCGCTCGATAGTAAACGCAATACTGCCCTGACATTGCTCGACACCGCGGCTGATTTCATCCCGCAAGAACAACTCGCTCAAATGAAAGCCGATGCCTTTGACAGCAGCGAAGTGGCGGTGGTACGACAGCGTGAAAACATTGCGCATTTACGCGCACAGTTGCCGTATTCGCACCGTCAGCTCGATCAAAAATCCGATGACTTGGTGGCGAAAAGCAACTGGATTGTCGGCGGCGATGGCTGGGCGTATGACATTGGCTTTGGTGGCCTAGATCATGTGCTGGCTGGCGGCGATAACGTCAATGTACTGGTGATGGATACCCAAGGCTACTCCAATACCGGTGGTCAGCAATCTAAAGCGACGCCAACGGGCGCGGTCGCTAAATTTGCCACCCAAGGTAAAACCAGCAACGGCAAAGACTTGGCGCTGAACATGATGATGCACGGCAACGTATACGTGGCCAAAATTGCCCTTGGCGCCAACATGAACCAGACCATCAAAGCACTACAAGAAGCCGAAGCGTATCCGGGACCATCATTGGTCATCGCCTACTCACCGTGCATCACCCATGGCTTTGATATGGCAGAAGGCGTGGAGCACCAACAACTGCTGGTGGAGTCTGGCCTATGGCCGCTGTTCCGCTTTGATCCGCGTCGCTTGGAAAAAGGGCGCGCAGCGTTGCAGATGGATTCCAAACCGCCGAAGAAAGACGTCGACGCCCTCATCAGCCGCGAAGCACGCTTTACCCAAATTGCCCGTCGGGATCCGCAACGTTACCAAGCGAACCTCGACCGATTACGCGAACAAGTGGCCCATAAGCACCGCCTGCTTGAGCAGTTAGCGCAATGGACACCAGAACCGCAGAACGCCTAGTACCTTGTACTTAGCGCATAACACATAACATTTTTAACTGATTGAGGCCGCGACACATCGTCCGGCCTCACCCAAGACATACGGGAGATACCATGGCGACTATTGGCATTTTTTTCGGTAGCGATACCGGCAACACAGAAAACGTCGCAGCAAAGATCGCGGCACACCTTGATCTTGAAATACAAGATATTGCAGGCTGCGACAACGCCATTTTTGATGACTATGATTTTTTGATTTTGGGTACGCCAACGGCCAACTACGGCGAAATGCAGCCGGATTGGGATTACTTTGTGCCGGAATTGGAAGACGCAGATTTGAATGGTAAAACGGTGGCGCTATTTGGCTTAGGCGATCAAGTGGACTACCCAGACAGCTACTTGGATGCCATGGGCGATTTAGCGGAACTGATTGAACAAGCGGGCGGTAAACTGGCGGGCGAATGGCCAACCGACGGCTATACATTCAATGATTCACGCGCAGTCAGAGACGGCCAGTTTGTCGGCCTTGCATTGGATGAAGACCGTCAACCGGAGCTCACAGACAGCCGTATTACGACTTGGCTGAAGCAACTGGGACTTGTTGCATAGTCATACCCATCGCTTAAAACCAAACGTCAAAAAAATAGAAACAACAAGGGCAGCTCGTAGCTGCCCTTTTGGTGTTTGTTTCACTGACGCATGGGTTCACAGACTGTATAACGCGTGCCTTACGGCTCGATGGACGTAGATGTATCGACGTTTTCACCTCGCCGCAAACAATCTAGCTTAAACTTCAGTGCTTGAACCGGATTACGCCAAGAAAATTTAGGCATCGTCCAGCGAATGACGTGCGCCAACTCCAGCCGCTTTGCGGGTTGATAGCAATGGCACTGGCATTGGGAGCAGTTTGGTTTCTCATTGCCCAACCGGCAGTTTTCTATCCGGTTTTCCACGTACTCAATGAGAACCTCACAATCAGGACACACTATCGCGCCCCGGTGCAGCGTTTTACAGTAAAGTCGAATCATCGCTTTAGCCGTATCCAGTTCACGCTGCTGACGAACTGGACGATTAGTTTGTACGTTCATAGTGGCGATATTATCCACCGCGCGCTTACCTTGCCTCTGATCTAGATCAAGATTGCTTGATGAACCACCCCACTAACGAAAGGATTTTTTACAATGCGAGAGATCGCGCTGAGAATATCCCTCGAACCACCTATCCCAAATCACGCGTTTTGTGAATAAAATGCGCAAAAAACACGGTAAAAATGAACCTATGACACCGTCTCCTCATTTTCTTCTACCGCATCAGTGCGACGTCTTTCTCGCTGCACAAACACCGCGGGATCAGGCGCGTGATATTCTTCAATTTCCACTGCGGTGTTAGCCTGCTCGATATGCTCACGCACCCCCTGCATATAAGTATTCAGCGCCTGCTCTAACGCCATGATGGCTCGTCCTAACCATGCCCTCTCTACTGACGCTAGGGTCTGTTCTGTTTTCACCTGTTTTTCCAAATATTCGCTAACCGCATGAAGCTGTGCGGCCCCGACACTGCCTGCGACCCCTTTTAACGTGTGTGCAATGCGGTGGGCGCTATCGTTACTCCCCTCATCCAACGCCTGTGAAAAACGCACGGCATCTTGACCGTGATCTTCCACAAAGAGTTCGAGCAACATCAGCACCGACTCGTGACAGCCATCCATACTATTGAGCAAGAAATCCGAGTCAAACACCGATAAATCAGACCATCCATGAGGGTCATCCGGTGCAATGGGCTCACTTGGCGCGACGATCGCAGACGCTTCAACGTTTCCTTCATCATTCGCCCCCATTTTATCAGCAACCCAAGCATCCATATGGGCGCAATCCGTCATCACCTCAGTGCCTGATGCCGCAGCCTGAGTCGTTACTGCTGATACTGTTGATGCCGGGCACTCCACATCAAGATCGTCCTCACTGGTCACTTGCGCACTCGCCATCACACTGTTCTTCATGTATCGATTCACCGCTAAGCCCGTACCAACCACTACGACCATCACAGCGAAAGCGATCCCCCAATAGCCCCATAAACTGGGGGCTGTCATGCTGAATAATACACCCGCAAGGATCGTACAAATTGACAGTCCCCCCAGCACCAATAAGGTAAAATGAAAGCGAGAAAGCGTATGACGTGATTTCATATCAGCTCCTGTCAATGTGAAAAACACCTAGATGTGAAAAGCACTTAGCTGTTAAAAGCACTTAGGGAAGAATCCATCTGCCGGCATAAAACCCGTCACAAATGAACAAAAACACATACAAATAAAGGTAGACAAAAAAACAGGAAGGCGACAAATGAAAAAACGGGCAACACGGTGATCCGCATTGCCCGTTTCGGGTCTAGCTTACAAAAAACAAGCCGATAAAAGAATCAATTATCGCTGTTCAAACGGCGTAACAATTGATCTTTTAGGTTTGGCGGTACCCCTTTCAATGTCAGGGTATCGGTTTCTGCATCATAGAAAATACGCTCGCCCAGCAGCATGCTGTCAAAGTTGATGGTCACACCACCACCAGAACCCACAAACTTGGTCAGTTTGCGCATCGCCGTGCGATCGGCAGGGAAACTCTCTTCCAACTCATAACCCTGCTTAGAGGTGAATTGGTAGAAATCCGTGCCATCTTCCGATTCCGGCAATTCTGCCGCCAGCTCTTTGATGGTCACTTCATCGCCAGATTGCAATTGACCGTTGCAGTAGTCATACACCTGCTTGCGGTATTGCTGCTTTTCTTCTTTGTCTAAGCGCGAATCAGCACAAAAATCTTCCACCGCCTGCATCAGCACTTGGTTTTGTACTTTTACATCCAAACCCACTTCGGCTTGCAAGAAATCCAAGAAGAAATCCGCGATCTTGCGGCCAACACGCCCTTTGATGTACGTCAGGTAACGGTTTGATTCAGCATCCGTTTCCCAAGAAGACAAGTCAATACGGGCCACAATATCCATCTTTGCGACATCCAAGTAATCGGTCGCGCTGATATCCAGTTGCTCGGTCACTTTCATGCTATGGCACGTTGGCAGCAAACCAATAAACAGATAATCCGTCGCCAGTGACTGGTATTCCGCAATGACAAGGGTGCCCACATCGGCAAACGGGTATTTCGCCAATTCTGCCTGCAAACGCTGCGCAGATTGATTAGAAAAGGTCAGAAAATCCATTTCTCCACGGCGAACTTGTTTCAACCAATGGCTAAACTCACTGTCATCAGCGAAATGACCGAAGCCCTTCGCGCCTTTACTGCTGTAAACGCGATGCAATTCAGCGACTAAATCTTCT
Source organism: Photobacterium japonica (assembly GCF_050337005.1). Classification (NCBI taxonomy): domain Bacteria; kingdom Pseudomonadati; phylum Pseudomonadota; class Gammaproteobacteria; order Vibrionales; family Vibrionaceae; genus Photobacterium; species Photobacterium japonica. Next base: position 84,690 of record NZ_JAKJSN010000014.1, read on the forward strand.
GTGGATGTATCGTTCTCAAGTGTTTGTTTTCGTAGATGAACTTCCAGTTCATCGTTGCCATTCTTAATCAATTGATGAAGGATGACATTGGAAAGGTTCAGACTCATAATGGAAAAGTTTCAGTAAATCTAAAGTGTAGGTTATTATAAGTCGCTTTCTTTAACATTAAACAAGATTAAACAAGACTTCCTATGCCAATTACTTCAAAATACACCAATAAAAAAGTTGAACAAATCATTGATGACGTGTTCGATGTACTAGAAAAGCACGACGCTACTGCAGAGCTAGCTCTAATGGTGGTCGGTAACATCGCGACAAACATCATGAACGCTGACGTACCTGCATCGCAAAGGAAAGCTATCGCAGAGAAATTTGCACTCGCTCTGCAATCTTCAATCAAAGAAGACTAATCTTGTTAGCTTGCGTTACAGCAATCGTTAAGACTGGGAAATTCTGACATTTATGGTCGCCAGCGGTAACAACTACAAAGAGAAAGTCTCTCAGCTGATCAGCTGGGGGCACTGGTTCAGTTTCTTCAATATCATCGCCGCAATCCTTCTGGGTACGCGATATATCGTGGCTTCTGAATGGCCAGACACACTTCTTGGGCAGCTCTACTTGGCATTAAGCTGGGTGGGGCATTTTAGCTTTTTGGTGTTTGGCTTCTATATTCTGATCCTTTTTCCAGCCAGCTTCCTGATCCCCTCTCAGCGCTTAATGCGTTTGTTTGCGGTATTGGTCGGCACCGCAGGGCTTACCGCCTTGTTGCTGGATACACACGCCTATGAGTCACTCGATCTTCACCTCAGTCCGCTGGTGTGGGATTTGCTACTCAGTGGTGAAGGGTCAGAACTCAATACCCGCTGGCAGTACCTGTTTGTCACTGTTCCTGTCATATTCCTGCTGCAAATGGTGCTGTCGGAATGGCTGTGGCGCAAGCTAAGAAAACTCACCCGTAAACACGTTGGCGTCCCTATTGCCACAGTGTTTGGGATCTGCTTTATCAGCAGTCACCTGCTGTATATCTGGGCCGATGCGAACTTGTATCGTCCGATCACCGCTCAGCGTTCAAACTTCCCCTTGTCCTACCCAATGACGGCCAAGTCGTTCATGGAAAAGCATGGGTTGCTGGATCGCCAAGAGTACACCGAGCGCCTCAATGCCCAAGGGATTGAGAGCAGCCAACAAATTCGTTATCCCTTAGAACCACTGACCTTCAATGATCCTGGCACTGGCCAAAATTTATTGATCATCGTTGTCGATGGCTTGCGCAGTGATATTGTTGAAGCAGAAACCATGCCTTATCTGTCGGCGTTTGCTCGTCAGAATGTCAACTTCAGCAATCACTACAGCAGCAGTAACGACAATACGTCAGGGATCTTTGGTTTGTTTTACGGCTTGCCAAGCAGCTACATCAATAGCGTTCGCTCGGCAGAGACCTCTCCATTGCTGATCAGCACACTGGAAAAACGCGGTTATGATATCGGCGTATTCAGTGGTAATGACCTCAATGATGACCCGATTTACGCGGAAACCGTGTTCCATGGCCTTACCCTGCCTGACAACGATCAACCGCACAGTGATACCACCGCGATCAGCGAGTGGACAACGTGGCTGAACGCACAGACAGATGACACCCCGTGGTTTGGTTACCTTGAACTGGCCTCGCTGGAAAGTTTTGAGGAAGGGGGCGATTACTTACCCAAGTTCACGCCTTCGCTGGGTTCAGACAACATTGCGGGTCAAGATGCCAACGTGCTGATGAAAAACAGCTACCGTAACGCGGCGTATCACCTTGATGAACAACTGATCACCATCTTTGATCAGTTAGTGGCGAAAGGCGTGATGGACAATACCATCATCCTGATCACCGCGAACCACGGCACCGAGTTCAATGAAACCGGCACCAACAGTTGGGGCGCTAATACCAACTACAGCCAATATCAGCTTAAAGTGCCGATGATCATTCACTGGCCGGGTAGCATTGCGTCTGACACCGATCGCCTCACTAGCCATCTGGACGTGGTGCCAACACTGATGGAGTCTATGCTCAGTGCCACGACGCCGACATCAACGTACAGCAGTGGCACCAGCCTGTTCAACAATGCGCCAAAGCGCCGTTGGATTTTGGCCGGTAACGAAGACGACATCGTGATGATCCAGCCCAAGTTGACCACCGTGATAGATAAATACGGCAATTACCGTGTCTATAATCAGGATTACAAGAAGCAAGACAGCGCGAAGCCAAAACTGTCGACGCTCATGCAAGCCATGCATGAAATGAAACGCTTCAACCAAGCGGAGTAAACCTGAGAATACCCTCGAAAAATGCAGCCCATCTGGCTGCATTTTTTATTTCTGCCGCTATCTTTATACCCAAGTGACCTCAATACGCAGGAACTCGGTATGACCACGGACAAACACGTTCTGATTACCGGTGCCAACCGCGGCATCGGCCTCGCCCTCACGCAGCGTTATCTCAAGTCCGGTTGGCATGTGCTTGCCTGTTGCCGTGACATCAACAACGCAGACGCCCTGACCCAATTACAAGCTTTGTACAGCCACCTCAGCCTGATTGAGCTAGAGGTGACCGACTACGCGGCGGTTGATGCGCTCAGTCACTCTTTGGCTCACCAACCGCTGAATTTGCTGATCAATAATGCGGGGGCATATGGCCCGACAAACACATCATTTGGTGATACCGATGTGGCAGCCTGGCGTGCGGTGCTCGAGGTCAATACCATCGCCCCGCTTAAACTGGTTGAAGCCTTTTATCCGCAACTCAAAAGCGCCTCCCAACCGGGACAGCCTAGCGTGGTGGCCTGCCTGTCATCCAAAGTCGGCAGCATGTCAGAAAACACCCGTGGCGGCGGGTACATCTATCGCTCCTCCAAAGCGGCATTAAACTCGGTGGTTAAAAGCCTCTCTAATGATTTTCAGCCTGACGGCATCATTGCTGTGGCACTGCATCCCGGGTGGGTACAAACCCAGATGGGCGGGCCAAATGCCCTCATTGACACCGCCACCGCTGCCCAAGGATTAAGGCAGGTCATCAATAATCTCACCCCGAGCGACTCGGGATTATTCATTGATTACCAAGGTAATTATCTACCGTGGTAAGAAAAAGAGTCACTTTCACCCCGTATTAAAATGTGATCTGGATTTTACCTTACACGACAATTGCACATAATTGTGTACAACCTCTCGTTTTTGTATCTTTTGCGCTGAAAATTAAAAACTTTGCGGCCGTGGTACCCAATTCATGATGAAAAATTCGTAACAATACATGACTGACCTTAGTTGTAATCGATGGATCCGATCTTTTGGCCCAGCACGCACCAATCACACGCTTTTATCATCATCTCTTCTCTCAATGGGGAAAAGCGCAGGGTTTACATACCATTAGCGAACTGATTTGCCGCCGTTTAGCGGTCGATTTTGCCGTTGAGAAAACGGCACTTATCGTTGCTTATAAATCACATTGGAAGATGCTTTTTTCGATGCAAGCCGACGATCTTTCGCATCACTTTCCGCCCATCGAGATCCCAGATCATATTGACATCCCTTTCTATCAAATCACCAAAGCCATACGTCGTGCAGAACCGTATATGGATGACATTGGTGAGACACGGCGCTTATGGCTACCGTTAGAGCGCCGTGCTGTGATCGTGGGATGCTTGGTGATTGATTTACCCAAAGTGGTGCAAAATGCCCCCATTACCAGTGATCACTTCAAAAAATTAGCGACCTTATTGGCCGCGGAGCTTGATGCCTCTTTAGTGAATGAAACGATTCAAGATGAGCATGCCGGTCGACGTACCGCAGAGCGAGAGCTGCAAATTCGTTTAGATGAACAGCACAGCCTGTTCTTGCAACTGCAAGCCCTGCACGACATCTCGTTTAAATTGTGGCGTGCAACGTCGATGGACAACATGTTTTTCACCGCTGTTGATGAAGCTAAACGGGTCTTGTGTATCGACCGTTTAGCCATTTTTCTGTTCAAAGAACAGGGCAGGATGCAGGGCACGTACGGGACCGATCTGGAAGGCAATACGGTCGATGAGCGCTACTTTGAATCCGCCATTCCGGATATGTGGTTTGCAAACCACACCGTTGAAAACAAAGAATATCTCGTCGTAGAAAAAAACACGCAGATCATTCATGACTTGAAACCACTGGGTATCTTGGGCTGGAGCGCGTATTTATCCCTGTGGGATGAAGATACCCCTATCGGCTGGATTGCTTGCGATAACTTACTGACAGGCGCCCCGATTCACGATTACCAGAAACATGTGTTGAAACAGTTTGGCTTTATCGTATCGCAACACTTTGTCCGCCGTCAGGCCGAAGAGAAACTGATTTCACTCAATGCCGAGTTAGAACAGCGTGTTGCGGAACGCACCGAGGCGTTACAGTGTGCCAATGAACAGTTAGAAATCATGTCGCGCCTGGATCCGCTGACCAATGTGGCCAACCGACGGGTCTTTGATGCGCGGTTCATTGAAGAATGGCGGCGTGCCGAACGCCACCAGTTACCGTTATCGCTGCTGGTGATCGATGTCGATCATTTCAAGCACTATAACGATCACTACGGCCATGCCGCGGGTGATGACTGCTTGCGTGAAATTGCCCATGCGCTGTCGTCACTGGAACGGCGTGCAGGTGCCTTATTCGCCCGTTACGGCGGGGAAGAATTTGTATTATTACTGCCAGGGCAAGACCAATGTGCGGCGCGTTATACCGCTAAACGGGCTGTAGATACCATCTACCGCTTACAGCTGCCTCGCAAACAAGGCGCTGACAGTGCACCGAATGTGGTCACCATCAGTGTGGGTGGCTGTACCGTGATCCCGTCCAGCCACATCTCGCCAACCCAATTTTTTGAGCGCACGGATGGGGCGTTATACGACGCGAAATCGAAAGGCCGTAATCAGTTCGTCATCGCATAGCCAAAACACACAAGGCCGTGAGTTTTTCACGGCCTTGTCCATTTGTCAGGGTTAATCCGTCTTGTATCCGCTGTATTAGTCCGCAGAGCGTGGCTTACGAGTGCGCTTAGTCGTGCCTGTCTTCGCCGCAGTTTTGCGCCCCGTACCGGAAGATTTAGCACTCCCACCTTTCTTGCTGTATCGCCCTTTTTTACCTTTGAACGGCTCCGGCGACGTTAAGGACAGTAAGCTGCGCGGGACCTCGCTGGTTTGCACCTGTGTCATCAACCGATGCACCTGTGCTTCCAATGCTGCCATGAAGGGCTGATAGGCACACTTCTTATCGGCCATATCTTGCAACTGGTGTTCCCAGTGGGCCGTCATGTCGGGATAGGTCGCTTCATCCGGCAACGCATAAATCAGCCCTCGCCCCGCGTCAGTGGCATGAATACTTTTACCTTGTCGCAATAACAGCTGACGCTTGAACAGGATATCGAGGATCCCCGCTCGGGTGGCTTCGGTGCCCAATCCGTCGGTATCGCGCAAGATTTTTTTCAAGGATTGATCCGAGACAAAACGCGCAATCCCCGTCATCGCCTGTAACAAAGTCGCTTCCGTAAACGCCTTCGGTGGCTCGGTCATCTTGTCTTTGATTTCGCCATCCTGACAGAGCAACACCGTGCCTTTGTCTAACGGCGGCACTTTATCAGCCAAATCACTGTCAGCCTCTTTGCTGTCATCACGCCCCAGCAGTTGACGCCATCCCAGTGACATTAATTGACGCCCACGGGCAATAAACAATCCACCCGCAATGGTAAATTCGAGCTTGGCTTCACTGTACACGGCGGCGGGATAGAACTGCATCAGATACTGACGGGCGATCTGCTGATAAATCTTTTGCTCATTCGCACTGAGGCTCGCCGGATTCACCGCTTTCGGTGTGGGAATGATCGCATGGTGCGCATCCACTTTTTTATCGTTCCATGCCTTGGATTTCAGGCTCAAATTCGCGCCTGTGACCGCTGACGCGAGCTTAGGATCGGTATTGGCAATGGCCTGCGATACCTCACCCGCTTGACGGTAATGATCCACCGGCAAATAACGGCTGTCGGAACGCGGGTACGTGATCACTTTGTGCTTTTCATACAACGACTGACACGTTGCCAACACATCAGCCGCACTCATGCCGTAACGCTTGGCGGCATCAATCTGTAACGCTGACAGTGAGTACGGCAACGGAGGCGCTTGGCGGGTTTCTTTGCGCTCAGCCGTCGTAACCTCAGCAGGCTGTCCTTTAATCCGGTTGATCACGTTTTCACACAGCTTTCGATTCAGAACGCGGCCATCTTCGTCTTGCCAAGGCAGGCACGCCTCACTCGGTTGCCATTTGGCACGGATCACCATGTCCTGATACGGGATCAAGGCAAACAGTTCATAAAACGGTTTAGGTATGAAATTCGCGATTTCATCATCACGACGTGTCACCAAACCCAATATCGGTGTCTGTACCCGTCCGACAGACAGTACGCCGCGGTAACCGCCCTTCTGCCCTAACAAGGTGTAGGCTCGAGTCATGTTCATGCCGTACAGCCAATCGGCCCGCGAACGCGCCAACGCTGATACCGACAGCGGTATAAAATCACGGTTGCTGCGTAACTGCCCCAACGCACGTTTCACCGCTGCGGGGTTAAGGTCGGAAATGAGTAAGCGCTGCATGGCCGATTTTTTAGCCTGTGACAACTTCACGTAGTCGATCACTTCGTCCACCAGCAACTGGCCTTCGCGATCTGGGTCTCCCGCATGCACCACGTCTGTTGCTTGCTTGCACAGTTTTTTGACCACGGCCAATTGCTGTTTGGCCGATTTACGCGGGCTAAGTTGCCACTGCTGCGGCACAATCGGCAAATCCGCCATGTTCCACTTTTTGTACTTCGCATCATAGGCATCCGGCTCAACTTGCTCGAGCAGGTGGCCAATACACCAGGTCACAATATCGCCGTTGCCCACTTCAATGTAACCCGTATTGTTTTTGTGGGGACGGGGTAACACCGCGGCAATCGCGCGGCCGAGACTTGGCTTTTCAGCAATGTACAAACGAGTCATTTACAGTTTCACTTGGTAGCAGTAATAGCGAGACTGTACCGAAAATGGCGAAAAGCGGCAACTGTTATACTGGATATAAAACCAGTTAACCCCCGTTAAAATCCGCCATAAATACCAAATAAGAATGCTTGATAGCCTAAAAAGATAGGCGTAATGTACAGGTCTTATTTCGGGTGTGTCTTTAAGGGACTAACCATTATGACCAAAGTTTCCACCGTTGGCGTGATCACTCTCGCCGCCGCGGTCAGTTTGACGGCTATCCATGCCATTAAGGTACGAGCCGAACAAACCCTACCGCACTCTGTACCAACACACAGCCACGTTGTCGCTAACCAGAACAAACCTAACTTTGCCGCCATGGGCAATGTCGCAGAAAAGAAAACCGCTTTTTTCGCTTATCTGCAACCCATGATTGAGCAGGCTAATCACGCCATTGCACAAGACCGCGCGGCCTTGCAGATGCAGTTTGCACAATCCACCGCACCCACCACCACACCTTTCTTGCAAAAGATAGCCACGCAGTACCGTTTGCCGATTCCGGCCACGGGCGTTGATAGCACTTGGCAACAGGCTTTGTTAGCACGTGTTGATACCTTGCCCGCCGCTTTGGTCATGAGCCAAGCGGCGATTGAATCGGGCTGGGGCACATCGCGCTTTGCGGTTGAGGCAAACAATTACTTCGGTCAGTGGTGCTACACCCAAGGGTGCGGTTTGTTCCCGCACCAAGAAACCGGCGGCAATTTCCATGAGGTGCAACGGTTTAGCAGCACACAAGCCGCCATTGATGCGTACTTTACCAATGTAAACACTAACCCGGCCTATCAAGCCTTGCGTGAGATCCGTTTGCAGCAGCACGCCGCCCATAAAGGCATCACCGATGATGCGATGGCCGATGCCTTGGCTGAAGGCTTGCTCCATTACTCACAAATCGGCGAGAAATACGTGCAAGAGATTCAGGCGATGATCCGCGATGATCGCCAATACATGCCCCCTGTCAACGCCGTCTGATTGGACACGTTAGACATAAAAAAACACCCCGCGCTGTTCGTTTAAACAACGCGGGGTGTTTTTCTTTAGCGTCTAGCATCTAGCGGTTAGCGTGTCGCCAACCACTCGCGCACCGTCGCGTAATCACCACGGAATACAATGCGATCGGCTTTTTTGCTCAACTGATAGGTATACATCGGATCGTAATAATCCGTCAGCAACGGCGTTAACCAGCCTTCGTGTCCAGCCAATGAACCTGTCGCTTGCATCGCTTGAATGGCGGCTTGCTGTGTCGCCAGTAAGTCGTCATAACGCTCAATGCCTAAACGCTTACGGATACCAAACATGCCACGGGCTAAATAGTCCGCAAACTGCTGCCAACCGTCTTCTTCGCCGTACGTTGCACAGAAGTCACGCTGCATACGCACCACGTAATCATCCAACAAACGGCCTAATCGTACATCCAACGGATCCTCAACAATCGCAATCTGCGCTTGCTCCATCCCACGGTGAATAGACAATGGCGTACTGACTGAACCGATGATTTTGCCTTCATCTTCAAAGACGAAACTCGATGCGCCTGCGGCTTGTTTTTTCAACATTTCCACCGCCAGCACATTTTCAAAATCAATCTGCGTACGCTGCGCCGTCACATAGCGACCAAATGAGGAGCCACGGTGATTCGCGGCGCCTTCCAAATCAATGCCATTGTTCAACTCATGCAGCATCAAGGTTTTACCGCTGCCGGTATTCCCGCCAATCAGCGTCATCGGCTGCTCAGCCACCGCATCAATGGTATCAATCAGAAAACGGCGCAGGGCTTTATAACCCCCGACGATCATCGGGTAATCAATGCCCGCTTCTTTCAGCCATTGCTGAGTAATGCGTGAACGCAAACCGCCACGGAAACAGTACAGGTAACCGTTCGGGTTCGCCTCACAAAATGCTTTCCACTGTGCGACACGTTCCGCTTTCGTTTCACCGTTCACCAATGCGTGACCCAGTGTGATGGCCGACTCTTGCCCTTTCTCTTTGTAACAGGTGCCGACTGCTTTGCGCTCGTCGTCTGTCATCAGTGGACGGTTGTCTGAGGTCGGGAACGCGCCTTGTTCAAATTCAATCGGCGCGCGCATATCCATTAACGGGGTATCGTTAAGGAACAGCTGTTTAAAATCTTCACAGTTAGGACGAGACATTAGCAGATCTCAATCAAAACAGTGTCGCTATCCGTCGCGTCAAATAACTCACCAATGGCATTTAAGGTAATACCGTGTTGCTGAGCCGCAGCTTGTACTTCGGCTTCTGCTTCCGGTGTCACCGCTAGCAGCAAGCCGCCAGAGGTTTGTGGATCGCAAAGCAGGGCTTTTTGCTCATCGGTCATGGCACCCAAACGGTGGCCGTAGCTGTCAAAGTTACGGGTCGTGCCGCCCGGTACGCTGCCTTGTGCAATGTAGTCAAACACGCCAGGTAGGTGCGGGATTTGATCGAACTGAATCGTCGCCTTCAGGCCACTGCCTTCACAAATTTCGTTCAGGTGACCCATCAGGCCAAAACCGGTCACGTCTGTCATGGCTTTTACACCCGCGATATCAGCAAAGGTTTCGCCCGGCTTGTTCAGTTTGCACATCCAGTCACGCGCCAAACCTTGGTGCTCTTCTTTTAGCAGCGATTTTTTCTCGGCCGTCGTCAATACGCCAATGCCCAATGGCTTGGTCAGGTACAACTTACACCCCGCTTCGGCTTGGTTATTACGCTTCACGCGATCGGTCTCCACAATACCGGTCACAGCCAAACCGAAAATCGGCTCAGGGGCATCAATAGAGTGACCGCCCGCCAGTGAAATACCCGCTTCACGGCACACAGCACGACCCCCTTCAATCACTTTTTGTGCAATTTCTGGCGGCAGCACGTTGACTGGCCAACCTAAAATCGCAATCGCCATAATTGGCTTACCGCCCATGGCATAGATGTCGCTGATCGCATTGGTTGCCGCAATTCGGCCAAAATCATACGGATCATCGACGATCGGCATAAAGAAATCGGTAGTGCTGATCACTGCGGTGCCGTTGCCAAGATCATACACAGCAGCGTCATCTTTACTTTCGTTACCCACCAGCAGGTTAGGGTCAGCGAACGGAGCGATCTGGGTTTTAAGAATAGTATCAAGCACTTGAGGTGAGATTTTACAACCACATCCTGCACCGTGGCTGTATTGAGTTAGGCGAACATTGTCCATGACGCGCTCCGATATAATAACAAGAAGCGGAGGATTCTACTCCTGCCACCAGATCCTGTCATCCATCAGGATCAAAAAGGGAAGCCAAAAAGGCTTCCCTTTGCGCCACATCAAGCGGATTTGTTGGCAAATAAATCCCTCAGGAAAGATATTCAACAAATTGTGCTAAATCCCGTACGGGGGCTTTCACGTCACGACAGCCAGCCGTACCCACATACAAAAAGCCGACAATCATATCGTCACCCGTGACGCCCAGTGCCTCACGCACGGCCTCATGATAGGCCCATTTCCCGGTGCGCCAGAAGGCGGCAAAACCCTGTGCAACGGCGGCCATTTGCATGGCTTGGGCCGCGCACCCCGCCGATAAATATTGTTCAATGACCGGCACCTTTTCATGCTCGGTCACCTTGGCCACCACGGTGATCACCATGGGCGCACGGAACGGGGCTTTGCTGACTTGCTCAACCGTGGCGGCATCTGCTCCCTCCGCTTGCGCCGCTGCGGCCAATATACCCGACAAGGTGTGCAAGCCTTCCCCCTGCGACACAATAAACCGCCACGGCGTCAATCCGGCATGGTCGGGCGCGCGCAAACCGGCGCGGAAAATCATTTCCAGCGCCTCGCCATCCGGTGCGGGAGCGGTCATCTTCGGTAACGACCGACGGTTCAACAATAAAGCCAGTGCATCCATAATCCCTCACTATTACACGTTTTATGACACTCTTTATGACACTCTTCACAACAGAGGCTATCACACGCTTTTCTGTCATCAATAACGGTGACACGTTGTAGGATCTACCCTATCACACCCTGCTCGCCATAAAACCCTTCATATAAAATGGGTATATACTCCTCTCATATCACCGCCCTCTGAATCGTGACGGTTATCGCTTGACCGTAGCTTGGCCGTTACAACTTGGCCGCCAATTCCACCCCTTGGCGGATCACGCGCTTAGCATCCACCTCTCCGGCAACCTCGGCACCGCCAATCACATGCACGTTCACCTGCTTCGCACGCAACGTGGCCGACAAGGTATCCACTGAGGTCTGTCCAGCACAAATCACGATATTGTCCACCGCCAGCACACGTTGTTGTCCTTCTACTGTAATGTGCAGCCCTTGGTCGTCAATGTGGTCATAATGCACCCCACCCAGTAGCTCGACCCCGCGTTTTTCCAGCACTTTTCGATGGATCCAACCGGTGGTTTTCCCCGGCCCTTTGCCTACTCGTCCAGATTTACGTTGCAGTAACCAGACCTGACGCGGGCTGACGTACGAAGCAAACGGGTACAAGCCGCCTGCGTGTTCCACCGTTTTATCAATGCCCCACTCTTTGAGCCAATCATCCAAACGCTGCTCCGTAGGTTCCGTCAGCATAGTGGCCACATCCACCCCAATCCCGCCGGCGCCAATCACTGCCACGTTCGCCCCCAATACCCGCCGTTCACGGATCACCGTTTGGTAATCCACTACTTTAGGATGTTCAATCCCAGAAATCGCCGGCATACGCGGTTGTACGCCAGTGGCCACCACCACCTCATCAAAGCCAGATAACGTATCGGCATCGGCCGCGTGTTCAAGCCGCACCGTCACGCCCGTTTGTTCTAGGCGACGGGTAAAATAACGAATGGTTTCTTTGAATTCTTCTTTCCCCGGAATTTGCATCGCGAGGTTAAATTGCCCGCCCAGCTCCACATTTTTCTCAAATAAGGTGACGGTAAAGCCCCGCTCTGCCGCCGCCACCGCCGTCGCCATACCTGCCGGACCGCCGCCCACCACGGCGATGGTGCGCGAGGTCGCAACCGGTGTCAGTTGCAACTCGGTCTCATAACAGGCTTGCGGGTTCACTAAGCACGTCGCACGCTGGCCGACAAACACATGATCCAAACAGGCCTGATTACAACCAATACAGGTATTGATATCTGCCGCGCGGTTCTCGCTGGCCTTGTGCACAAAATACGGATCAGCCAAAAACGGCCGCGCCATCGACACCATGTCCGCTTGCCCCCCCGCCAAAATGTCTTCAGCCACCTGTGGGGTGTTGATACGGTTACAGGTGATCAATGGGATAGACACCGCATGCTTAAGTTGTGCTGTCACCCAGGCAAAAGCCGCACGGGGCACTTGCGTCGAAATGGTCGGGATCCGCGCTTCATGCCAGCCAATGCCGGTATTTAATAAGGTGACGCCCACTTGCTCTAACTGTTTGGCCAAGTACAGCACTTCGTCATGGGTACTGCCTTGCTCGACTAAATCGAGCATCGACAAACGGAAAATCACGATAAAGTCCCGCCCGACCCGCGCCCTGACCGCTTTCACGAGTTCAAGCGGGAAACGGATACGGTTCTCATAACTGCCCCCCCATTCGTCATACCGGTGATTCGTCCGCTGACAAATGAACTGGTTAATGAGGTAACCTTCTGAGCCCATCAGTTCGATGCCGTCATAACCAGCCTCTCTGGCCAATTCAGCACTGCGGGCAAAATCATCAATGGTTTTACGGATCTGCCGGGGGGGCATTTCACAGGGGGTAAATTTGGATATCGGGGATTGGATCGCCGACGCACTCACCGCAAACGGGTGCAAGGCGTAGCGCCCGGCATGCAGTAGCTGAAGGGCAATTTTGCCGCCTTCATGATGAACGGCATCAGTGATCACACGGTGGGCACGCGCAGCGCGGGCTGAGCTGAACTCGGCACTCAACGGATGTAAACGGCCACGCAGATTGGGCGAGAAGCCTCCGGTGACAATCAGGCCGACACCACCGCGTGCGCGCTCGGCATAGAAAGCCGCCAATTTACGAAAGCCATCTCGCGATTCTTCCAATCCCGTATGCATTGACCCCATGAGGACACGGTTACGCAATTGCGTGAACCCTAAGGACAACGGCGCTAATAAATGCGGGTAAGCTTGCTCATCCATGGCGGTCACACCTTTTATGATATGGTCTGACCAGTATACGAAGGAGTGATACTTTTATCAAAAATTTGTTTACATATCAGTAACGCCACATTTTCATCTCATGCATCACACGCCGAGAAGACAGCATGACACTTTACGGCCAGATTTCATGCTAACCGCTTACCCTACAGGGAATTCTTACTGAAATTGCTTGTCTACTCGGTTAGGATAGATATCCAAGCATCCCCAATATGCTTAGGGACTCATAATAATTAGGAATTTCAATGAAAGTGATCTTCAGAGGAATAGGAAAACTGTTTGGTTGGATAGGTAAAGGCATCAATATCCTTCGCCAAGTCCTCACAAACTTGCTCTTTTTCGTCGTCATTGGTGCATGGCTATTCATCTTCAATGAAAGCTCGAAAGAGCCTGAACTCCCAGAGAAAGCGGCGCTTGTCCTCGACATTGCCGGGCCGATTGTCGAACAACGTTCGCCCGTGAATACGTTTGATACCCTCGCAGGCAATGCGCTCGGTCAGCCACCAGTGCAAGAAACCGTGTTGTTTGACGTCGTTGAAACCCTGCGTACAGCAGCGACCGATGACCGCATTACCGGTCTGGTACTGAACCTGAAAAACATGCAGGAAACCAGCCTGACCAAAATGCGCTATATCGCCAAAGCCATTGAGGAATTCAAGCAAACCGGCAAGCCGGTTGTCGCTATTGGTGAACACTACAAGCAAAGCCAGTACTACCTTTCAAGCTATGCCGATACCGTTTTCATGGCACCCGACGGTGGCGTGATGCTGCAGGGTTATGGCACCTACAGTTTGTACTACAAGACGTTGCTCGAAAAGCTGAACGTCAATACCCATGTCTTCCGCGTGGGTACGTACAAGTCATTTGTTGAACCGTACACCTTAGACGGCATGTCAGACGCCGCGCGTGAAGCCAACGGTGTGTGGCTGAACCAACTGTGGGACGCGTACACCAGCGATGTGGCCAACAATCGCCAGATCGAGACATCTGTCATGACGCCAGAGCTGGATCAACTCATCGAACAATTTAAAGCCGTGGATGGCGATTGGGCGCAACTCAATCTTAGCCAGGGCATGGTTGATGAACTGCTCAGCCGCCCGGCATTGCGTCAGCGTCTGATCGACTTGTTCGGTGACAATAACGAACACAGCTTTAATCAGATCAGTTACTACGACTACCAGCCAACGCTGAACGATCCAATGACGTCGCAAGACGGTGATGCACTTGATCCAGAAGCAGAAATCCAGCATATCGCAGTGGTTGTGGCCAGTGGCGCCATCATGGATGGTCCGCAAAAGCAAGGCAATGTCGGTGGCGATACCACCGCGGCATTGCTGCGTAATGCCCGTTATGACGACAGCGTAAAAGCAGTGGTACTGCGCGTGGACAGCCCGGGCGGCAGTGCCTTTGCCTCAGAAGTGATCCGCAATGAAGTCGTGGCACTCAAAGAAGCGGGGAAACCTGTGGTTGTCTCGATGTCGAGCGTGGCAGCATCTGGCGGTTACTGGATTGCCGCCAGTGCGGATAAGATCATGGCACAACCGACCACGATCACTGGCTCTATCGGTATTTTCGCCATCATGACCACCTTTGAAAAAGGCTTGGAAAAAATGGGCGTGTACAGCGATGGCGTGGGCACGACCCCGTTCGCTGGCGTGGGCGTGACCCGTGAATTGCCAGAAGGCGTGGCCGAACTGTTCCAGATCAGCATCGAAAATGGCTACCAGCGTTTTATCAACTTGGTTAGTCAAAGCCGTGATATGACCTTGGCGCAAACCGATAAGGTAGCACAAGGCCGCGTATGGACCGGACAAGATGCCCTAAAACTGGGCTTGGTGGATGCTCTGGGTGACTTTGATGACGCTGTCGCCAGCGCCGTTGAACTGGCCAATATCGGTGATAACTACCAACTTGAGTGGATGGCGCAACCGCTAACACCGTTTGAATTGTTCATGAAAGACATTTCGGGACAAGCCAAATTGTGGGTAACGGAAGCCATGTGGGGCAGCGTGCCAACGGCACTGCAACCGGTCTCCCAACAGGTTGTAACAGACCTCACCACCCTTGGTAACTTCAACGATCCAAAAGGGCAATATGCGTTCTGTATAAACTGCCTCAATATTGAAAAGTGAGATCAGCCCGGCGTTGCCGGGCTTTTTTTACGCGCTGTTCACCGTATAATGCGGGCCACCATCCGATAATTCTGTGCCTTAGATATGGAAAGAAAAAACATTTACATCGCCTATACAGGCGGCACCATTGGTATGCAGAAATCAGACCATGGGTATATCCCGGTTGCTGGCTTCATGGAAAAGCAACTGGAAAGCATGCCAGAATTCCATCGAGCAGAGATGCCTACGTTCACAACCCACGAATACGAGCCTCTGATCGATTCGTCGGATATGACGCCAACGGATTGGCAGCGCATTGCTGATGATATTAAAGCGAACTACGACGACTACGACGGTTTTGTGATTTTGCATGGTACGGATACCATGGCGTATACCGCGTCGGCGTTGTCTTTCATGTTTGAAAACCTCGACAAGCCAGTGATTGTGACAGGCTCACAGATCCCACTGGCAGAACTGCGTTCTGATGGGCAAAGTAACTTGCTCAATGCATTGCACATTGCGGCGAACTACCCGATCAATGAAGTCACGGTCTTTTTCAACAATAAATTGATCCGTGGCAACCGCAGTACCAAAGCACATGCAGACGGGTTTGGTGCCTTTATTTCACCGAATCTACCCCCACTACTTGAAGCGGGGATCAACATCCAACTGAACAATGTTGAATTGGATAAAAAACCAGACGGTCCTTTCCGTGTACACAACATCACCCCACAACCGATTGGCGTGATCACCATGTACCCGGGCATATCACCGGAAGTGATCCGCAATACGTTGCGTCAGCCTGTGAATGCGATGATCCTGCTGACCTTTGGCGTCGGTAACGCACCACAAAACCCCGAGTTACTCGCTCAATTGACGGAAGCGACAAGCCGAGGCGTGATCGTGATGAACCTGACACAGTGCCTATCCGGTAAAGTGAACATGGGCGGTTACGCGACAGGATGTGCACTGGCAGATGCCGGCGTCTTGAGCGGTTACGACATGACGCCTGAAGCAGCATTGGCAAAACTGCATTACTTGCTGAGCCAAGATCTACCGATTGAATCGGTACGCAGTTTGATGCAACAAGACCTGCGCGGTGAATTGACACACTAAGTCATCACGGTGCTTGTCCATCTTACGGGTGTCTTCGCGACGCCCGTTTTTTTATCCACGATGCAATGCTTCACGCCCGTACCTCCCCCCATCACGGCCAACTCAGCTACACTTTCACTATTCTAATATCGTGAAGGCCAAGCACTGATTATGATCCTCCATGGCGCCTCTATCTCACCGTTTGTCAGGAAAATCATGCTCGCTCTTGCGTACAAGGGCATCACGTATGAGCTGCAACCGCTGAACCCTTACATGGAAAAAGAACTCGCACAAAAACGCCATCCGATGGGCAAGGTGCCGATTCTGGAACACGACGGGTTAACCATCATCGACTCCACGGTGATCGCACATTATCTCGATGACCAATACCCGGTACCGCCCCTCTACCCCGGCACAGCACGTGAACGGGCACAGATCCGCTGGTTAGAAGTGTATGCCGATACACGACTCACATCATTGGTGGGTGGGGTGTTGTTTTATCAGAAAATATTACGCGCCAAAATGCTCAACAAAGATGTCGATCACGATGCGATCGAACAATGCATTGAACACCATTTACCGCTGGCACTGACGTATTTAGAAGAACAAATGCCGGAGAAAGGCTTTGTGGGGAACCACTTTTCCATGGCAGAGATCAGCCTATGGAGTGTCTTACGCAGTGGTTGGATGGCCGGTTTGCGCTTTACTCATTACCCACGCCTCAACCATTATCTTGGCACCATTGAGCAAGAGCCATGGGTCGCAAATATGATCAGCGAAGAAGATCATGAACTCGCCAGTTTCTACTGCGAGCCAATCATTGTGGGAACGGTGACTCGCTAAAAGACAGAATTGGGGATCCACATAGAGGCACAGGGCACATCATGGCTAACGTGCCCATTGCCAGCCATCACGTTTTTTGACGGACAGCGCTTAAAAACTGTCACCCTTAAAGCGTGCAATGGTGGGCGCTATAGTGAGCGCATCATCATGATCGTCTGTCGGCACAAATTCCCGCGTCAACTCGGCCTTGGATTTAAACACCATATCGCCCCCCTGAGCGACAGACATATGGGCCGCCTCTTGGTTATGGCGTGATTGATATAACATCACCGCTTGCAGCGTTGCATCACGTTGTTCGCCTGTCAGGGGGGTACCATCCGGCCACTTGCCGATCTCTACCGCCGTACACAGTCGCGTATACACATCTGGGGTCATTGCTTTAAGCAGCGTTTCTACATCCATGTTATTTCCTCATAATGCACGGGGCCGCCCTTGGCGACGATCGCGTTTTATTGCTATCACTCACGCAGTAATAACAGTTTCAGCTAAAGGTCGCTAAGAATACGTCGATAAAATGCTTAGGGGATCACACCCTGTCCTTGACTGTTTATTCATCCCGCGTGAGAACATGGCTGTTATGACTCGAGTATTACGTCGCCTTATCCAAACCACGGTACTGCTGGTGAGCCTTGTGCCGCTGACAGGTTGCTTTGAACGCCACCGCACCACGGATCAACTGTGTGAGGCCTACCCCGAACTGTGCGCCGACACCAACCTTAATGACGGACAGTGCCGTATACAGCGGGCAAACGTGATCTGGCAACGTTATGACGTGATGCAAACACCGACCGATCAAGAAAAATTCAAAGAACTGAAGTTCACATCGGTGTATCAGCACTGCTTGGAATATGCTGCGCGTATTGAACCCACCGAACTCAAAGAGCGCAAAACCCACCGAAACCGGGC
The DNA here is from genome assembly GCF_050337005.1 of Photobacterium japonica. Lineage (NCBI taxonomy): Bacteria > Pseudomonadati > Pseudomonadota > Gammaproteobacteria > Vibrionales > Vibrionaceae > Photobacterium > Photobacterium japonica. The sequence goes on from NZ_JAKJSN010000014.1 coordinate 102,839, forward strand.
GCTACTCAATACCTATACATCGATAAAACGCTTGAATGATGAACTGGCGACATCCACCGATCCTGAGATCATTTACTACCGATGGAGCCAAGGCGATCAAGATGCCCTGCGTCAATTTCTGCGCCTTGAAGGGACACCCGCTTTAGAGACGCCAGACTTACAATTGGCACTCGCGACGTTTTATATCGCCAAAGATCGCACGAAGACCCAGACGTTACTGCTGCGGGCGCTGTCGCTCTATGACGCCAACCAGACCGTGAAGCCCGAAATTATTCAAACGCTGGCGACCCTGTCTCATCAACAAGGTAGTCCACACCATGCCTATCTTTGGTCAATGACAGGGATTGCGCTCAACATGCCAATTGCGAGCCAAGAAAAATTGGCGTTCCTTTACCCCATGGACGAAGCGCAACGGGCCGCACTCACCGCACAAGCGATACGCATTGCAGAAATGATCCGGCAGGGTGAGTTTGATCCCGCGCAGCTGACGCCATAAGCAACCAATACCATAAGCAACTGACGCCGTCAGTGATTCAGGCAACCTACGCCTAACAGCATATGGCCTACGCAGGATAAAAGAACAGGATGGTCACGGCGCGGCCTCAATGCTCGTCGGATTCAGACACAGGATCTGACGGTGACTGGAAAATCAGCGACACGGAGTTAACGCAGTAACGCTCGCCAGTGGTCGGCGGACCATCCGGAAACACGTGCCCGAGGTGGCTGTCACACTGAGCACAACGGATCTCAACGCGCCGCATGCCGTGACTGACATCTTCCAAGAAACGGATCGCCTCTTTGTTGACTGGCGCATCAAAGCTCGGCCAACCGCAACCCGAATCGAATTTATGCTCTGAATGGAACAACGGCGCATCACAACAGGTGCAGGTATACATCCCCGTTTCCCTGTTATGTAGCAACGTACCGGAAAATGGCGCCTCCGTCCCTTGTTCGCGACACACGCGATATTGTTCAGGAGAGAGCTTCTCACGCCAATAAGCATCTAATTTATTTGACATACGTTATCCTTACTATCCGTCTTCCTCTCGCCATCGCCGAAAAGGTGTTGCCAACAGGGTACGCCGTGGCACATACTTTCTGCCGAAAGGATTTTACATCTTCACTGCCCATTTAAGCATATTTCGATGTGGTGAGTGTTGATATTAAAAGTTAATAACGGTAATGGTGGATATTCATACAATTGCTGTTCATTTTTGCAGCGTTGTAGTGGGAATGTAAAAAGAATCCGAACTTTTTTTTGACCTCAAGCAATTTAAGTACGTTTTTAGCTTGCAGCGTCACGTTAGATTCTGTAATTTTACTACCAGTTATCTTTCATTAGAAATTAAGTTGTGGAGCAACTGTAATGACTATCAAAGTAGGTATTAACGGTTTTGGCCGTATTGGACGTTTTGTTTTCCGTGCTTCTGTAGAGCGTAACGACATCGAAGTTGTTGGTATCAACGACCTTATCGACGTTGAATACATGGCATACATGCTTAAGTACGACTCAACTCACGGCCGTTTCAACGGTACTGTTGAAGTTGTAGACGGAAACCTAGTAGTTAACGGTAAAACTGTTCGCGTAACAGCTGAGCGTAACCCAGAAGATCTTAAGTGGGATGCAATCGGTGTTGACGTTGTTGCTGAAGCAACTGGTCTATTCCTAGACGACGCGACTGCTCGTAAGCACATCACTGCTGGCGCAAAGAAAGTGGTTCTAACTGGCCCTTCTAAAGACGCTACTCCAATGTTCGTAATGGGCGTTAACCACGCTTCTTACGCTGGCCAAGACATCGTTTCTAACGCATCTTGCACAACTAACTGTCTAGCTCCAGTAGCTAAAGTTCTTAACGACAAGTTCGGTATCGAATCTGGTCTTATGACGACAGTTCACGCAACGACTGCAACTCAGAAAACTGTTGATGGTCCTTCTGCTAAAGACTGGCGTGGTGGTCGTGGTGCTTCTCAGAACATCATCCCATCTTCAACTGGTGCTGCTAAAGCAGTAGGCGTTGTTCTTCCAGAACTAAACGGCCTTCTAACGGGTATGGCTTTCCGCGTACCAACTGCAAACGTTTCTGTTGTTGACCTAACTGTTAACCTAAAAACTGCTGCAACTTACGAAGCAATCTGTGCTGCTATGAAAGAAGCATCAGAAGGCGAGCTTAAGGGCGTACTAGGTTACACTGAAGACCAAGTTGTATCTCAGGACTTCATTGGCGAAACTCAGACTTCAGTATTCGATGCTAAAGCGGGTGTTGCTCTAACTGACAAATTCGTTAAAGTTGTATCTTGGTACGACAACGAAATCGGTTACTCAAACAAAGTTCTTGACCTAATCGCTCACATTTCTAAGTAATGTAAGCTTTTAGCAAGAAATAAGGCGACGCTACGGTGTCGCCTTTTTTGTATCTGTCATTCCATAACCCCCATCCATTACGCCACAAAGGTGATCTAGCTCACAAAAGCAGTCACAAATTTAACAAATAACTTTTATTATTTTCCTTTAATTTTTAAACAAAAATAAGTGTTTCAATCCATGAAATATGCCACAAATAGCGCTCTATTTCAGCGATTGACACATTGCCCAATGAAAGGATTGTTCGATGAAACTTCAAGACTTACCAACGATTGCCGTGTTATCAGATGCTGTCACTGTCTGCGAATACCAAGGTTTGAAAATGGTACGTGTCCTTCACGACACGGCTGAAGCTGGCATTACGTTGCACGGCGGCCATTTAGTCTGCTTCAAACCGGCCGGGGACGAAGATGTCATTTGGCTCAGTGAAAATGCAGATTTTGATCCGACAAAAGCGATTCGCGGCGGCATCCCGATCTGTTGGCCATGGTTCGGCAAGGCAGGTACCCCTTCACACGGCTTTGCACGTACCAGTGAATGGACGTTGCTAGAACATCGTGAGAACGAAAATGGCGTGATTGTTGCGCTCGAACTTGAAGACAGCGAAGCTACCCACGCGATTTGGCCCCACAAGTTCCGTAACGTACTGACATTTGAAATCGGTCACTCATTAAAAGTGACACTGACATCGACCAATACTGACACGCAACCTTGGCAGTATTCCGGTGCGCTGCACACCTACTTTGCCATTGATGATATTCACCACGTCGCTATCAATGGTATGGGTGATACCTACTTGGATAGCACCCAAGCAGGCAAAACTTGTACGGGGGGTGACAGCCTGAGATTCCATGGTGAAGTTGACCGAGTGTACACGCAACCTGCTCGCACCATTACTGTGGCAGACGGCAGCCCACGCCAACTGCATATCACCAACGAAGGCCATACTGCCGCGGTAATTTGGAACCCATGGCAAGCGCTGTCTGTTAGCATGGCTGACATGGCAGACAACAGTTTTGAAACCATGGTGTGTGTAGAATCCACCATCCACGGTGACAGCGCCGTCACCCTTGAGCCGGGTGAATCACACGCATTGGTAACCACCGTGGCCATTAGCCGCTAACCGTCACGGGCTAATGCAAACAGGGGAGCAGCCATCGGCCACTCCCCTGCTTACACCAAATAATGATTAACACTACGATTAAAATGACCTTAAGCCAGCATCTGCGAATGTGCTTCAATCAACACCCAACCATTCCCATCCGGATCGGCAAATGTCGCAAAACGCCCACCAATAATGGTCACGATTTCGGATAACGGCACCCCTCGACGAGACAACTCGCCATGCGTGGTATGGATATCATCTGTTTGTACAACCAACCCCTGTACCGAGCCGGCTTCCATTCCGCCAAATGGCATCACTAAGCTGATCGTGGTTTCCGCCCCTTTCGGCGCTAACTGAATCCACCGCTTATGGTTATCTGCCAAATGATCACGTATCAGCTCAAACCCCAAGGCATCACGATAAAATGTCAATGCTTGCCCCTGATCAGAAACCGGAATTGAAACGGTATCAACACGTGAAATACTCATCAATCAAGCTCTCCCCAACTATGCGCACATTTTTAGCTTAATCTAGAGTTTTTGATTTCGCTCGCAAAAAAACACCTTGTCGCAATCATAAAACAGTCCCCCTTTGTACCAAGCCGTAGACCAAAATCCGCCCACTCTCGTTTTTTTTGCAAGAGTCGCTGCCGAAAGCATCTGTTTTCGCAAAAAACCGTAAAACCCTTGTATTCGACCTGCCTTTATCACTATTCCATGGCTAAAAGCCCTTATTTTCAGACGATATAACCATATAAAAAATAAAACTCACAACAATCCACCTAAAAATAAAATCCGCCATCGCCACATCACAAACGCATCAATTCGTTAACCATTTTCAAACATATTCCCTTGCAGTACGTGGTTTATAGGAGGATAGTGAGGTTATGCGCAAAGGGAATTCCTCTTTGCGATGAAATGTAAAATGGAAATTTTGGTTTATAAACCAACAACTCAGTGACGCAATTTAATCAGTTAGGTCTAGGCTTAGTTAGTGAGGGATGTGAAAGTATTTCGTTTTCGTCCTTTCTAATTGATTGAAGAACGATTCAGGGGGCATACCATGAGTATTTTTGACCACTATCGTCAGCGCTATGAAGAAGCCAAGGATGAAGAACTTTCATTGCAAGAATTCCTTGATATCTGTCGTAACGATCGCAGCGCCTATGTAAACGCAGCAGAGCGTTTACTCATGGCCATTGGCGAACCAGAAATGATCGACACCGCGCAAGACCCACGCATGAGCCGACTATTCTCTAACCGCGTGATCTCGCGTTACAAAACATTTGAAGATTTCTACGGCATGGAGGAAGCGATCGAGCAAATCGTGTCTTACCTCAAGCATGCTGCGCAAGGCCTGGAAGAACGTAAGCAGATCCTCTACCTGTTAGGGCCCGTGGGTGGCGGTAAGTCCTCATTAGCCGAAAAGCTCAAAAGTTTGATGCAAAAAGTACCTGTATATGTGCTAACCGCCAACGGGGAGCGCAGTCCGGTCAACGATCACCCTTTCTGCTTGTTTGATAAGAACGAAGACGGAGGCTTGCTCAACAGCGAGTACGGCATTCCTGAGCGTTACCTCAACAACATCATGTCACCTTGGGCTGCAAAACGTCTGCATGAATTTGGTGGCGACATCACCCAATTCAAAGTCGTAAAAGTGCGCCCATCGATTCTCGACCAAGTGGGTATCGCCAAAACCGAACCGGGTGATGAAAACAACCAGGATATTTCTTCGCTTGTGGGTAAAGTCGACATTCGTCAGCTTGAACACTTCTCACAAGACGATCCGGATGCGTACAGCTATTCCGGCGCACTCTGTAAGGCCAACCAAGGCTTGATGGAATTCGTCGAAATGTTTAAGGCGCCGTTGAAAGTGTTGCACCCGTTGCTCACCGCGACACAGGAAGGCAACTACAACGGGACCGAGGGGCTCTCTGCCCTGCCGTTTGACGGGATCATTCTCGCGCACTCAAACGAATCAGAATGGCAAACGTTCCGTAATAACAAGAACAATGAGGCCTTCCTCGATCGTGTTTATATCGTAAAAGTCCCTTACTGTTTACGCGTCTCGGAAGAGATGAGAATTTACGAGAAACTGCTGCAAAACAGTGAACTGTCTGCCGCACCGTGCTCACCAAGTACACTCGAAATTTTAGCGCGATTCACCGTGCTATCACGCTTAAAAGAGCCTGAAAACTCTAGCATTTACTCGAAAGTGCGTGTGTATGACGGTGAAACCCTGAAAGACACCGACCCTAAAGCCAAGTCATACCAAGAATACCGTGACTATGCCGGTGTCGATGAGGGGATGTCCGGCCTTTCTACCCGATTTGCGTTTAAGATCCTGTCTCGTGTGTTCAACTTCGATCACTCCGAAGTGGCAGCAAACCCGGTTCATCTGTTCTACGTGTTAGAACAACAAATTGAACGCGAGCAGTTCCCGCAAGAGATTGCTGAGAAATACCTCGAACACCTCAAAGGGTACATCACACCTAAATACGTCGAATTCATCGGCAAAGAAATTCAAACCGCCTATCTCGAGTCTTACTCTGAGTACGGCCAGAATATCTTTGACCGCTACGTCAGCTATGCCGACTTCTGGATTCAAGACCAAGAGTACCGCGATCCAGAAACTGGGCAGCTGTTTGACCGTGCGGCACTGAACAATGAACTCGAGAAAATTGAGAAGCCTGCAGGGATCAGCAATCCGAAGGATTTCCGAAATGAAATCGTCAACTTCGTACTGCGTGCCCGCGCCAGTAACGCGGGGAAAAACCCGAACTGGACGAGCTACGAGAAACTGCGCACCGTGATTGAGAAGAAAATGTTCTCCAACACGGAAGAGCTGCTTCCCGTGATTTCATTCAATGCCAAAACCTCCACCGACGAGCAGAAGAAACACGATGATTTCGTGGCACGTATGATGGAGAAAGGCTATACCCGTAAGCAGGTTCGCTTGTTGTCTGAGTGGTACCTCCGCGTACGTAAGTCTTCATAACCCATTGGATGGAATGAATAAGGGGAGAGCTTATGGCGCATTTTATAGACCGCAGGCTCAACGGTAAAAATAAAAGCACGGTGAATCGCCAGCGCTTTTTACGCCGACATAAACAGCAAATTAAAGAGTCTATTGCTGATGCGGTAAATAAGCGTTCGATCACTGATGTGGATAGCGGCGAAGACATTACAATCCCTTCGCGTGATATTCGTGAGCCAAGCTTTCACCAAGGCCGTGGTGGACAACGTGAAGTTGTCCACCCGGGCAATGACCAGTTCTCACCCGGTGACCGTATTGAACGCCCCCAAGGAGGGGGCGGGCAAGGTGGCGCGGGCGAAGGACAGGCCAGCCAAGATGGTGAAGGTCAAGACGAATTCGTGTTCCAAATCTCGAAAGATGAATACCTCGATCTGCTATTTGAAGATCTGGAGTTGCCGAATCTCGAGAAAAATCAGTTAAATAAAATTATCGAATGGAAAACCTTCCGTTCAGGCTACAAGTCATCCGGTGTACCGGCCAATATTGCCATTGTGAAATCATTGCAAAATTCGCTGGCACGACGCACGGCCATGACCGCCGCAAAACGTCGTAACCTCAGAGAGCTCGAAGCAGCCCTTGATAGGCTGATGAATACAGAGCCCGCACAGCCGTTTGAAGAAGAACGTGTGAAAACAGAGATCCTGTCTTTACGCGAAAAGATAAACCGTGTGCCGTTTATCGACACGTTTGATTTACGCTACAAAAACTATGAACGCCGCCCACTGCCCACCAGCCAAGCCGTGATGTTCTGCTTGATGGATGTGTCCGGTTCGATGGATCAGGCCACCAAAGATATCGCAAAGCGTTTCTATATTTTGCTGTACCTGTTCCTCAACCGTACCTACAAAAACGTGGACGTGGTGTTTATCCGCCACCATACCCAAGCGAAAGAAGTGGATGAACACGAGTTCTTCTATTCGCAAGAAACAGGGGGCACCATTGTCTCCAGTGCCTTGCGATTAATGGATGAAATCGTGAAGAAACGTTACTCGCCAGCGGAATGGAATATCTATGCAGCCCAAGCGTCTGATGGGGATAACTGGGCGGATGATTCACCGGGGTGCCGAGAATTGCTCAACAAGCAAATTCTCCCCGTCACCCGCTACTACTCATATATTGAGATCACGCGACGGGCACACCAAACCTTATGGCGGGAATATGAAGCACTCCAAGCAAGTCACCACAATTTTGCGATGCAAAACATAAGGAGCGTGGAAGACATTTTCCCTGTATTCCGGGAGCTATTTAAGAAGCAAGTCAGTTAAGACGCTTTAGGGGGAGTGTGCTATGGAGACAAGCATTAAAACAAAAACACTCAATGATGGTCCTGATTGGACATTCGATCTATTGGAACAGTATCACCAAGAAATTAAGCGTGTCGCCAGCCATTACCGGCTCGACACCTACCCCAATCAGATTGAAGTGATCACGGCAGAACAAATGATGGATGCTTATTCCAGCATTGGGATGCCGATCAACTACCATCATTGGTCGTTCGGTAAACGCTTCATTGAAACTGAACGCGGTTATAAACACGGCCAAATGGGGCTAGCGTATGAGATCGTCATTAACTCCGATCCTTGTATTGCTTACCTCATGGAAGAGAACACCATTACCATGCAGGCATTGGTCATGGCCCATGCCTGCTACGGCCATAATTCGTTTTTTAAAAGCAATTACTTATTCAAGACCTGGACGGATGCCAGCTCCATTGTCGACTACCTACTCTTTGCCCGTAAATACATCACGGAATGCGAAGAGAAATATGGCGTCAATGATGTTGAGAAACTGCTCGATTCCTGTCACGCCTTGATGAACTACGGGGTAGACCGTTACAAGCGACCACAAAAAATCTCGATGGTAGAAGAGAAAGCGCGGCAAAAAGCGCGCGAAGATTACCTGCAAACTCAAGTCAATTCTCTGTGGCGAACCATTCCTGTCCAGCAGGAGAAAGAAACCGTGGCAGAAGAAGTGCGCTATCCGGCTGAGCCACAGGAAAACATTCTCTATTTCATCGAGAAACATGCCCCACTGCTTGAACCTTGGCAACGGGAAATTGTGCGCATTGTCCGTAAGGTCAGCCAATATTTTTACCCGCAAAAACAAACGCAAGTCATGAATGAAGGTTGGGCGACCTACTGGCATTACACGATTTTGAACCACCTCTATGATGACGGCTTGGTGAGTGAGCGTTTCATTATGGAGTTTCTCCACAGTCACACCAACGTGGTGGCACAGCCTGAATATAACAGCCCCTATTACAGCGGGATCAACCCGTATGCCCTAGGGTTTGCGATGTTTCAGGATATCCGTCGGATCTGTGAATCCCCCACTGAGGAAGACAAACATTGGTTCCCTGATATTGCGGGGACAAACTGGCTAGATACCTTGCACTTTGCCATGGAGAACTTTAAGGATGAAAGCTTTATCAGCCAATTCCTGTCGCCGAAAGTGATCCGGGACTTCAAGCTGTTTGCGGTGAACGACGATGACCGACACAACTATGTGGAAGTCAGTGCCATTCACAATGAAGAAGGGTATCGAGCGATTCGTGAAAAACTGTCATCACAATACAACCTGAGCAACAACGAACCGAATATCCAAGTGTGGAATGTCGCATTAAAAGGGGATCGCTCACTGACCCTGCGCTATGTACCGCACAATCGGGTACCACTGGCAGACGGGCATCAAGAAGTCTTGAAGCACTTACACCGCTTGTGGGGGTTTGAAGTGACGATGGAAGAAGAACTCGCCGATGGACGATCGCAAATCTTAGCGACTTGCCCTTCACGTACCCAGTACAACACGGATATTTAGACAACCGCAAAAATAACGGTGACTTAATACTGCATACCTTCATAATAAAAAAGAGATGCCTTAGCATCTCTTTTTTTTGTTCGCAGTAATCAATCGCGCTTATTGTTCTTCTTCAAACAAATAGCGTGCAATCTCAATGCGGTTGGCGTACCAAATAGACCCACTCTCGCGGCCGTATTTGCGGATACGGTCAGCAACAAGCTCAGGCTGATGGTTGCCACAGAACTGCTTCATGTCGCGGTAGAAGTCCAATGCCAACTGGCATGCTTCTTTTGACATAAAGTAATAACCACCGACACGGGTATAGATCTTACGCAAACCGTTAATGGTCAACACGTACAACGTGTTACCCGATTTCGTCGCCATACCTTGGAACATACGGTAGTCATAGTAGTTAAACGCACGTGCACGGCAGATCGCTTCACACAGCTCAGGATCTTCTTTGCCATACTTATCGACGATTTTCTTCACTTCTTGCGTCAGTACCACTTTGTCTTCACTGTTTTCAATGAAGTCAGCAAAGCTCTCTGCCGCAATCAGTCGCTCACACGATTCGATCACTTGATCGATCAATGCCGCTGACTCGTCTGCATTGCCTTTCACGGCATAACGCATATAGACGCAACTAATATCGGTACGTGCTGAAAGCAAATCCTCCAATACGCCCTGAACATCCTGTCCATCTAAGGTAATCAGTGTATCAAGAATGCTTAATCCTGACGTGTCCATGTAATTATTTACACGGGTCGGTTTACCGTGTTGAATGGTTAACCAACCGTCACGCGCCAAACGTTGCAACACTTCACGAAGCGTTGTACGTGTTACCCCAATAAGTTCAGACAACTCTCGTTCTGCGGGAAGGATTGAGCCCTGCGGGAAGTGATTATTCCAGATACTCTCAATGATGTATTTCTCAGCAAATGTTGCTGGGCTATCCGCCTTTATTACCATCTGATTAATTTTCCAGTTGCTTCTTGCTCTATTTTTATTAACTCATCATACCACCAGTGTTCACCGATTGCCTACCCAAATGCCAAAAGATGCCGCAGGTCTGACAGTAAACTGACGTCCATTCATATGCATACCGTTGGCCAACAATAGGCGTATTGCCTATTCACGGTGATCGAAACACAAGTTTGATAAAGCTCAACGTAATTTGAAATGTGTAAGCATATATTTCAAAACCTGCCTGAAATCTTGTATGTAGCCCGTATTTTTTGATGAAGTTTAACAATCTTAAATAAGTTCATCGCTAAGCACTTGACTGATCTCGATCTCAAGGTAGAGTTAGCACGTTTTATCATTGGGAGCTGAAAGGATGCTGCTGCCTACTTTAAGTTAAATGCCATTGCACCGCAGGGTGTTTAGCTTAAAGAGTCTCTAAGAACATTTAACCAGAATAATAACAAAATGGTTACCTTGCTCTTTGAAGACAAGGCAATACTGCGCTCAGCCCTATCTATCCATTGCGTATTTAAGAGACTCAAACACATGGCAATTTCGCTAGGGAACGCCTTTATTAAAAACTTTTTGGGCAAAGCGCCTGATTGGTATAAAGTCGCGATCATCGCCTTTCTGATCATTAACCCCATCGTATTCTTCTTGGTCGATCCGTTTGTAGCAGGCTGGCTACTGGTGATTGAATTCATCTTCACATTGGCAATGGCACTAAAGTGCTACCCATTGCAACCAGGTGGTTTATTAGCCATTGAGGCGGTCGCCATTGGCATGACCAGCCCCGATATGGTCAAACACGAAATTGTCGCAAACATTGAAGTGCTTTTGCTATTGATCTTCATGGTCGCTGGTATTTACTTCATGAAGCAGCTTCTGCTCTTCATCTTTACCAAGATCTTGATCGGCATTCGTTCAAAAGTCCTGCTGTCACTGGCATTCTGTGTGATGGCGGCCTTCCTGTCAGCCTTCCTTGATGCATTAACCGTTATCGCGGTTGTGATCAGCGTAACGGTTGGCTTCTACAGCATCTACCACAAAGTAGCATCAGGCCAAGAGCCGCATGCCGCACACGACCACACGTCAGATGGCGACATCCAAGAAGTGAGCCGTGACGACCTTGAAAACTACCGTGCATTCCTACGTAGCCTGCTCATGCATGCGGGTGTGGGTACTGCGCTAGGTGGTGTAATGACCATGGTCGGTGAGCCACAAAACTTGATCATCGCAGACCGTGCCGGTTGGCAGTTCGCTGAATTCATCATCCGTATGGCACCAGTAACCTTCCCTGTGTTCTTGTGTGGTATCGCAACCTGTATGCTGGTTGAGAAATTCAAGATCTGCGGTTACGGTACAGAATTACCAGAAAACGTACGTCACATTCTGGTTGCTTTCGATAAAGAAGAAAGCAAAACGCGTACTAACTTGGATTACGCCAAGCTGATCATCCAGTCTATCATTGCGGTATGGCTGATTGTCGCGCTGGCTATGCACCTTGCAGCAGTGGGTTTGATCGGCCTAACCGTGATTATCTTTGCGACCTCGTTCACCGGTATCACCGAAGAACATGCCCTAGGTAAAGCGTTTGAAGAAGCCCTGCCGTTTACTGCGCTATTGGCCGTATTCTTCTCTATCGTTGCCGTGATTATTGACCAGAAACTGTTCACCCCTGTTATTCAGATGGTGTTGCAGCTGGAAGGTAACGCCCAGATGACCATGTTCTACTTGGCGAACGGCTTGCTATCAATGGTATCGGACAACGTGTTCGTGGGCACGGTCTACATCAACGAAGTGAAAGCAGCATTGACTAGCGGCATGATCACGCGTGAGCAGTTCGACATGCTAGCTGTTGCGATCAACACTGGTACGAACCTGCCATCTGTTGCAACACCAAACGGTCAGGCGGCATTCTTGTTTGCCCTAACGTCAGCGCTGGCACCGCTTATCCGCTTGTCTTACGGCCGCATGGTTTACATGGCACTGCCATACACCATCGTGCTGTCACTGGTCGGTCTAGCGTGTATCGAATTTACCCTTGTGCCGATGACACAGTGGTTCTACGACATGGGTTGGCTAGAAGCGGCGAAAACCGTTGTGGAAGCCAGTTCACAAGCTGTCGGTCACTGATTGAATTATTCGTCAATTTGATTGACTAATATTCTGTCGTTCTAAAAACAAAGCCCTGACCTATCAGGGCTTTGTACTTTTAGGGGCGAAACAACTTTTGTCATTCTCGCGCTCACGCGCACTTGAACGCGTAACTCAGGAAATCCGTTGATGGAATTTTTATACTCATTTTCTAAAAGCCGCCTGTCATGGCTGATCTTATTTGCCTTCATCATTTTCTTTGAAGGCTGTGCCCTGTTCTTCCAACACGTCATGAAGCTTGATCCATGCGTCATGTGTGTTTATGAACGTGTTGCAATGATGGGGATCGCCATTGCCGCGCTGGTTGGTATGATTGCGCCACAAAATGCGATAATCCGTTGGGCGGGTCTGCTCGGTTGGGGTTACAGTGCTTACCAAGGTTTGGTGCTGTCGACACAACACGTCGGTTACCAATTCCCCGAGTTTCCGTGGTCTGCCAGTTGTGCATTAGAAGTGAATTATCCTGCATGGGCGCCACTGGATCAGTGGGTTCCTTGGATGTTCGCGGCATCAGGTGACTGTGGCAAGATTGTGTGGGAATTTATGAACCTGACCATGCCACAATGGCTGGAAGTGATCTTCTCAGCGAACTTGGCTGCGTTGGCTGTCATTGTGATTGCACAGTTCTGGGCGTTAAGAAAGGCTAAAGCCTAGATTCTGGCTCCGAGATGCGAGCAGAATATAAAAGAAAAAAGCGAGAGGTCGAAAGGCGTCTCGCTTTTTTGTGTCATCAGTATGCCGAGCACTTAACCGTGCAGCGCGTACAGGGCATCCACAATCGGATAATCCGCCGGACACAAGGGATAATCACGAATAGCGTCCAGAGGCACCCACACTGCCGCTTGGTGGCTGTGCAGCATGATCTCCCCCGACTGCCAATGCGACAGGTAGCCTTTCAAATGGATCACCTTGTCGCCGTAATCAAACACACTGTCCGCCAAGAACGCACCGGTTTCAGTCTCGATAGCCAGCTCTTCCTGCAACTCGCGCACTAACGCTTGCTCCGGTGTCTCACCGACTTCAACCTTACCGCCCGGGAACTCCCAGAGCCCACCTTGGCTGGCATGCTCAAAGCGTTGCATCAGTAAATACTGCCCCGCTTTCACTATCACACCTGCCACCACCAAAATGGTCGGCTTATTCGCGTCAGAGTACTCTACTGTAGCTTCAGAGGAAGACGCCACTGTCATTACTGACCGCAGCACTGCTTGAATTTTTTACCGCTGCCGCAAACACAAGCATCGTTACGGCCAGTCTCTTTATACGGGTTAACCGCTTGGGCTGCAGCGCCTTGCTGGCATTCGTCTGCCGCCATCACCACTTCCGACAGCATCAATGGCAATTGCGCGTACAATGTGTCTGACGCAGGCATACCCGTCACACCGGCTTCCGCCATTTGTGCCAAGGTCGCTTCTTCATCCACCATCAGCATCAAGGTGGTAATAAACGCGGACAACATACGCATGGTGCCATCTGAGATCGTCTGCTCTGCCCAGTTTGGCTCAATCAATGGCCAAACTGTCAAGAAACCTGCTGCAAACTCGCTCATGTCCGCCGTCAGTGATTGCGTTGCCGCCCAGCACAGTGCCTCTGGCAACGCATATTCACCGGCTTTAATGTGGCGGTACTGCATTTCAAAGTGATTCAACACCGCCATTTGATCGTCTTTTGCCATGGTGACAGGTGCGTTTTCTTCTACCTCTCCCGTCATCAGCACAGGCAACCACGCATCAGGGTCTAACGGCTTCGGGTTTGCATTGGCCGCCAACAGCGCCCCTTCAATAAAGGTCGCAGGCATGCCTTCCCACGCGTCAGGCAGTGTCATTAGTTGTGTCATGTTTCCATCTCGTCTCATCGATCAATGCCGCGATTATATACCCAAGTGAGAAAAAAAGGCGATGCCGACAACAGTGATGGTCCACAAGCGGGGCATGTGACGGGGCAATACTCTTCTGCTAAGTTGTTGCGCTAGCTCAGAGAAATACCGATCAGACGATAAAACGGTTGATGTCATTAACAAAGAATGGCAAAAAAGACACAGTTTCAGGCCAACATGTAGACACAGAGATCAGCATGACGATGCACAACGCGATTATTGCCGGCGCCAGTGGGTTAGTGGGCGACGAGCTCATCCACCTTTTACTTAAACGCGAAGACATTCAACACGTTTATGCCCTTGGTCGGCGCGAACTGCCCTTACACAGCAGTAAACTGCAGCAGTGTATTCACCCAGAACTGCACCTTGACCTTTGCCTGAATGAGGGAGAGCTTCCCCTGCCCGCCCCCGATTTCGGTTTTATTTGCCTCGGCACCACCAAAAAGCAAGCCGGTAGCCGCCAAGCCCTGGAAGCAGTCGATTACCATTTGGTCAAACACGTTGCTGAACAAATGAAAGCGCACGGGGTGAAACACATTGTGGTGATTTCCAGTCTCTTTGCCAGTCGCCGCTCCCCCTCTCACTACCTGCGCTGTAAAGGGAAAATGGAACACGCCCTGATCGGTATGGGCTTCGAACACTGCATCTTTGTCCGCCCCGGTCCACTGCGCGGTGAACGCGGACACCCAAGAAAAGACGAACTGCTGGTACAGAGTATTTTTGATGCCCTGCACCCATTGGCGGTCGGGCCGTTATCTAACTTTGATCCAATCCCTGCGGAACAAGTGGCAAAACGTATGATTGAATTAGCATTCGCCGCAACCCGCCGAGAGCTGCCTGCGGTTCTCACCCTGTCCGGTCGGATGTTATTAGACAAGCCCGCCGTTACCCTCTAAAATCTCGCACCCAATCAATCACTATTTGGCCATCGGCACATTTTTGCCCACGGCAAAAAGAGAGAACCCATGCGAGTTATTTTAGGCCCAATGGAAGGTGTGCTGGATCACCTGATGCGGGAAATGCTTACTGAGATCAACGACTACGATTTATGCGTCACCGAGTTTGTCCGCGTGGTTGATCAGTTACTGCCAAATAGTGTGTTTTACCGCCTGTGTCCCGAGCTCCATCAAGGGGGCAAAACCATCGCCGGTACACCAGTACGCGTGCAGTTATTGGGGCAAGATCCTCACTGGTTGGCTGAAAATGCCCACCGTGCGATTCAGTTGGGTTCACCGGGTATTGATATCAATTTCGGCTGTCCGGCCAAGTCGGTTAATAAGAGCCGTGGTGGCGCCGTGTTGCTGCAAGACCCAGAGCTCATGTACCAAATTGTCAAAGCCGTACGCGAAGCCTCTGATCCTCGCCTGCCCGTCACCGCTAAAGTACGTTTAGGCTGGGATGATCCGAACCACTGCTTTGAAATTGCCGATGCCGTCGCGCAAGCGGGGGGCGATGAGATTGTGGTGCACGCGCGTACCAAAACTGACGGCTACAGAGCGGAAACCATTAAGTGGGATTACATTCGCCAGCTAAAAGAAAAAATCACGATGCCGATCATCGCCAACGGCGAGATCTGGACCTACGAAGACGGCCAGCGCTGCATGGAAGTCACGGGATCGGATGCGCTGATGGTGTGTCGCGGGGCAATTAACCTGCCGAACTTGGGCAGCGTGGTGAAACACAACCATGCCCACATGAGCTGGGAAGCGGTACTTGAGTTGCTACTGAAGTATTCCACTTACGAGATCAAAGGCGATAAAGGCCTGTACTACCCGAACCGCATTAAACAGTGGTTTGCGTACTTACGCCATGAGTACCCACAAGCCAAAGCCCTGTTTGCGGACATTCGTCAGCACAACAAAGCCGCGCCGATTGTCGCAATTTTGCAGCAAGCACAGGACGATCTGGCTGCTTAAGCCTTACCCTCTTCATACCGCCAAAAGCCCGATACGTTCGGGCTTTTTGTTGTCTGCACGTTAGCATTCATTTATCGCGTATAAACTGAGAGGCATCCTCCATTCACACCCATTGTGACTCACTCCCCGCATCATGTTTTGCTACTTTCCCTGTCTACGTTAGCGAGAATGCAGTGCTGTACTCGTTATGATTTCCATTCATTGGTTCTGGTGTCTATGAGTGACGTATTCTTATTCTTCAAAATTATCACAAATACAAATGCTATTATCTGGCTTATTAGTTGGCTTATTTTCATTCGCTGTTCAATTAAATCCATAGAAAAACGAATGGCAGCAGAAGGCGAATTGCCAGCATCATGGGATAGTAACGGGTGGGGATTTCGTTTTTCCATGTACGCCATGGTACTTGTCGCAGGAAAGCCAGCCAAAGTATCACTCATCAATGATGCACTTATTTTAAAGCACGCTACCCGCTTTGATCGGATCATGGCATTTATCTGCACGGGAAGTATGATCATTATGCTAATCACAGGTGCGCTCATTACATGGGGACCTGAAGCAATACGATTTAAAGGTGCAATGTAATATTCACCGCATACAAAAACGGAGGCCATGATGGCCTCCGTTTTTTATATCTCTATTAACCACTTAACCGACATTAACGATTTGGGTGATTTAGAATGTGGTCTTCCCAATCGATCACGTCGATTTCGTACACGATCTTATCGCGTACCGACTCATCAGCAGCGTGCATCGCGTCTTTAGAGCCCGTTAGCAGTGGGTGCCACTCAGGAAGATCTTTGCCTTCTGCTAGCAAGCGGTAAGCACACGTTTCAGGTAGCCACTTGAACTCGTCAATGCGCTCACGGGTCAGCTTCAAACACTCTTCACCGGATTCAAAGCGGTTAAGGTAATCTCGGCACGAACAGGTTTGGTTGTCGAGCAGGCTACACGCCACGTTGGTGTAATAGATATCATCAGTATCGTCATCGATAAGCTTATGCAGGCAGCATTTACCACAACCGTCACAGAGCGCTTCCCACTCTTCATCGGTCATTGCTTTCAAATCTTTTTCTTGCCAATAGTGTGTCATCGCGCTGCCTTCTATTACCTCGCCGCTCCAGAATTGCCAGAGCAGTCTCACCTCGAAGGCGGTTTTATAGCCGCCAGCCCTACAAAGTGCAAGCACTTCTGCCATTCACGGGCAAATCCACCCGCTTATCGTGATGGAATAAGAGTCATTACTATTTATCACCATCAATGCAGGGAAGACGGGGAGGAATCGACAAAAAGTGCCGATATTTTTTGATCCCAATAGACGACGATGATAAGTTTCGCAACCGTTCAAATAAGTGTAGGTGAGTTATGGAATGTCGTTTAGGGTGTGGCGCTTGCTGTATCGCCCCGAGTATCTCTTCGGCGATCCCAGGTATGCCCAAGGGGAAACCGGCGGGGGTGCGCTGTGTACAGCTCAATGATGAGAATCTGTGCAAAATTTTTGGCAAGCCAGAACGCCCTGCCGTGTGTGGTCAATTTAAAGCGTGTGCAGACCTGTGTGGTAAAACGGCACAACAGGCATTAGATAACATCACAGAACTAGAAAGCATGACCTGAGAGGTCATGCTTCGTCTTTTATTGCTTAACGGTTTTCAGGCGGTCATCGCCTCTCGTGACTATTCCGTCACTTTACCCGTCAAAATTCTCAGCACTGACTTGGCATGCTCTACGGCCTGATGACCAGAGTGAGTCAGATAGCCACCATCTTCGCTGGTCACTAACCCTTTTGCATATAGACGCTCAGCGGCTGTCACTACCTCAGGGGCGGCATTGCTACGCACTTTGATACCTTCCATATCACTGTGCATTGGGAATTTGATCAATAGGTTCATTTCATGAACTAAGTCTGCGTTATATGGCATGTGTTACTCTCTACTTATCTAACTTAGTGTTAATACTAGCGGGTCACTGTAAGAAAAATAGGTGATGAGATCATGTCCTGTCTAATCACTGAGAGATCAAGATCAAACTTTTGACATAAAAAAACCGCTCCGAAGAGCGGCTCTATTTCATAATTATCTTATTGTTCAATAATTAAGCTTGAATGCCAACAATTAACCAAGGAGCATTCGGGGTGCGCAAATCGCGCTCAAGGTGCCAAACATCGGTGATGTCTTCTTCAGCGCCTTCCGCCTGATCTTTATAACGACCCGAGAACTTAATACTCAGTTGTGCGGTGCTTGCATCGTAGTCTGCACGAACCAGCTCTGCATCCACGTACATCACTTCCGTCTGCTGCTCGCCATCCAGCTTATTACGCTCAGCCGCAAGGTCATCAAACAGTGCAGGGCTAACGTATTCACGAATTTTGCCCAGCTCATTGTGGTTCCACGCACCCTGAATAATGCGGTAATGCTCACGCGAGCCATTCAAGAACGCATTCATGTTAAAGCCAGGAGGCAGATTGAACGGTACATCGCTGTCTGTTGACGCGTAAGACTCGGTGTTCGCCTGCTGACGGAATTGCGCTTGGTTACGCTGTGCTTGCTGCTGAGGGGAGTTACCCGCATACGCTTCGCGGTGACCCATCGGGGTCGATTTCGCGCCACGCATGGCTTTGAACAGCTTAAAGATAACAAAGGCAATCAAACCAATGATCAGGATATCCATAAACTGGATACCGTCAAACGCACCGCCAAAGAAGGCCGCAAGAAGACCACCCGCCAATAGACCGCCTAGTAGGCCGCCCATCAAACCTTTTTTGCTCGAACCGGCTTGTTTCGCACCCGGCTGTTGCTGCTGTTTCAATGTGTCCGTTTGCTGGGGTTGCTGCTTTTTCACTGGCGCTGTTTTAAAGCTTTTGCCAAATGATTTACCGCCACCAAATTTCTTAGCCTCAACATGCGGTGACACGAAGGACACCGTCAAAATCAGGGCAAATATTGTGAAGATGCGTTTCATTTCAAGAAATACCTTTGCCTCATAGTAGAGGTTGCATCGTAGCGGCCTGCAGCTGAATGTCAACTAAACCCCATAAAGCAAATTGTTACTATTCTTAATAATGATAGATCCGCCTCCTTTTCATTCAGTCACACGCGGGGAGGGTCTCGCTCACATCACGCTTGCAAACCTTTCTTACTCTGTGCAATTCTCTTTCACCCCCCTTAGGCTTTGCCGCCTATACTAGGAGTCATTCATGCTCCTCGATCACCACGTGAAGAAGGCAACAGCGACATGCAAGATACACACAGCAAATTGATTGGCTATTTATTATGGATTTTTGGCTTCACCGGCGCACACCGCTTTTACTACGGTAAACCCGTCACCGGGACGATATGGTTTTTTACCCTCGGCCTGCTGGGTATTGGCTGGTTGATTGACTTGTTTTTGATCCCATCCATGGATCGCGAAGCCGATTTACGCTTTACAGCCGGCGAGACGGATTACACAGTGGGCTGGCTGTTACTGACCTTCTTGGGGGTCTTTGGCCTACACCGCATGTATATGGGGAAATGGCTAACTGGGATTTTATACCTGTGCACTTTCGGCCTGTGTCTGGTCGGTGTGCTGTATGATTTCTGGACGCTCAATGAACAAATTTCAATGAAAAACCGTACCGATCAACGCCGTGCCGCTTAAGGCACTTTGACGCCCATTTACCGGTGCGCGAGCGGGGGGCGACAAGGCACTCCGCTCGATCAATCACGTACAGGAAGCCGCTATATGGCGATGTTCACAACTTGCCCAATAAACAGCAAAACCGGAAAATTCAGTCGTGAAAATCGGTTGACCAAATGGATCACAGCTCTAAAATATTGAACGTTGTTCTATAATATTTACGTTTACGATACAAAGTGATAGCTAAATTTCACCCGTTAAGGTAAAAGGAAAAGCTATCGCTGCTGCGAGCAGTGCATATGCAAACACAAACAATAACAAAATTATTCGATCATAGAGTAACCTTCCATGGCAAGACGCAATGACCATACTCGTGAAGAGTTGGTAAGTATGACACTGGAGCAAGTCAAAAACTTTCTCGCAGAACACCCACATCATGAACTTAGCCTGCGCAAAGTCGCCGCAATGATAGGCTACGTACCCAGCACGCTCGTCAATGTTTTTGGCAACTACAACCTGCTGCTTTTGCACGCGGTCGCACAAACGCTGGATGAATTATTCGTACACGCTGAAATTGAAATGGTAAGTGCCCAGTCACCGGAAGATGCACTGCGCAAGTTAGCCTACTGCTATTTAACCTTTGCGATGGAAAACCCGTACCGCTGGCAGTTAATTTTCCAGCACACAATGAACGGCGAAGAATTACCAGAATGGCAGACCGAGCGCATCAACGGGATGACCGGCATGCTGGAAACCTTGATTAGGCAAATCAACCCACAACAGAGCGAAAGTGATGTGCTAGAAGCCAGCCGTGTATTGTGGGCGGGTGTACACGGCATTACGCTGCTGACCGTGGATGACAAGTTGTTTACTTCCACACCGGTTAACGGCAAAGCATTGATCGACAATTTGCTCAACACCTACTTGAATGCATGGAAAGCATGATCATTCGTGCCGCTAAGCGATTTGCCTTCACACTATCACACTCTCTGTACGCTTAGTGGTACACGTATCACTGCTGTTCTCGGCAGTGATACCCTCTTCCCCCTCCAATCGATCAGGTACATCACCGGCACACAACATAGGGAAATAAGGTAACTAACATGTCAAGGAAGTCACAATCCCACCTGCTTACGACTCGACGGTTTTTACCCTACTTTTTGACCCAAGCGTGCGGGGCGTTCAACGATAACGTCTATAAGAACGTGCTGTTGATCTTCATTGCCTTTGCCGCGCCCAATACCTTGCCGTTTGACAGTGATTTGATCATCAACCTCGCTGCGGGCCTGTTTATTCTGCCGTTTTTCCTGTTCTCGGCGACCGCTGGGGTGTTGTCGGATAAATACGATAAAGCCAGTATTATGCGAAAAGTGAAGCTGGCGGAAATCGTGATCATGTCGCTGGCGGCGGTTGCGTTTGTCTATGAAAGTTACGTGGCTTTACTGATCCTGCTGTTTTTAATGGGCACGCAGTCGGCGTTTTTCGGCCCGGCCAAATACGCCTTGCTTCCCCAGCATCTTAAAAAAGAAGAATTGGTCTCTGGCAATGCGCTGGTTGAAACTGGCACGTTCTTGGCTATTTTGATCGGGACCTTATTGGCGGGTGTGATTGCCAACCAAGCACGCGCCACTTACTTAGCGGCCGCCAGTGTGGTGATCTTCGCCATCATCGGCTACTTGTGTTCACGCCATATTCCGGACGCCAAAGCAAGCGATCCCACCCTGACGTTCAAGTGGCAACCGGTTCGTCAAACCCGTCGCACATTGGCTATCGCCCGTAAAGACAAAACCATTTTTCAGTGTGTGATGGGGATCAGCTGGTTCTGGTTCTTAGGCGCGTGTTACCTCACGCAACTGCCGAATTTTGCCAAGCTGTATTTGGGCGGCAATGCGGCGGCGGTGTCTTTCTTGCTCACACTCTTTTCTATCGGCATAGCGATAGGCTCGTTGCTGTGTGATCGCCTGTCCAATCATCGTATTGAACCCGGTATCGTTCCGCTGGGCAGCTTGGGGATCACCTTATTCAGTGCTGGCCTAATGTTCACTACCCCTGTGAGTGCGCCTGAAACGCTCTCTATCGTAGCCTTCATTACTCACACTGCCCTATGGCCAGTATTCATCAGTTTGACCTTGCTGGGTGTCTCCGGCGGGATTTTCATTGTGCCTTTGTATGCATTAATGCAGCAGCGCGCCCCAGAAAATGAACGGGCACAGATCATTGCGGCCAATAACATCTGGAATGCCATTTTCATGGTCGGCAGTGCCATCAGCGCCATTCTTCTGCTGTCGGTTCTGGGGCTGTCTATCCCGACCTTCTTCCTGATCTTAGCGGTGTTGAATTTACTGGTGGTGATATACATCTACATTCAAGTACCGGATTTCTTCTGGCGCTTTTTAGTCTGGCTGGTCGGTCACACCTTGTATCGCGTCAAGCACCAAGGACTCGAACATATCCCAGCTAAAGGCGGGGCATTGATTGTCTGTAACCATGTCAGTTACATGGATGCGCTGCTGCTGGCTGGGGCTTGCCCTCGTCCTATCCGCTTTTTAATGGATGGTGACATTTACAAGCTGCCGCTCATCAACAGCTTCTGCCGCGCCTGCAAGGTGATCCCAATTCAGGCAACGGATAAGAAGTCTGTCCTAAAAGCTTTTGTTGATGTGAGTAAGTACTTAGAGCAAGGGGATGTGGTTTGTGTGTTCCCAGAAGGTCAATTGACCAAAGATGGGGAGATCGGGCCTTTCATGCGCGGGATTGATTTGATTCTGCGGCGCTCGCCAGTACCCGTTATCCCAATGGCATTGCAAGGATTATGGGGCAGCTACTTCAGCCATGAAGGGGGTAACGCCTTATTCAAATGGCCAAAACGCTTTTGGTCTAAGGTCACTATCATCGCCGATACCCCGCTTGCACCCGAGGAAACCAACAGCGTGATGCTACGTGAAAAAGTACAGGCATTGCGTGGCGAACACCGATAACCCGTATTCATCCGTACAGACTGACATCTAAGCAAAAAAAAGCGAGCGGCCATAGCCTCTCGCTTTTTTTATCTGTGTCCGCCCCTAATCTGCATTCAGATACCGCCAGGCTATCTGAAACCGTTAGGCTAAAGGCTCAACAAGGCCTTGTTGCAACCACTGCGCCAAGCGTACCCGTGACACTTTGATCCCACTGGCCAACACATCTTGCGGTAACACAAAGTAGTCAACCGGTCGACGGTAAGCGGTCACTTGCTCTTGCATGTAAGCCACGAGCAGTTCACGTGGGTTCGCCACGAGTGCCGTCTCTGACAGCGCGACAATGGCCACCGGACGCTGACCAAACTCCACATCCTCAATCGGCAGCACAAACGCCTGCGTGATCGCCGCATGGGCTAACAACACACGCTCAATGTCTTCCGGCTGCACATTCTCGCCGCCCGAAATAAACATATTATCGACGCGCCCGCCAATGTGCAGTTCTTCATCCTGCCAGTATCCCGTATCTTTGGTGGCAAACCACGCCTGATCGCTCACAGGAAATACGGTTTTATTGCGGTAATAACCGAGGCATAAGGTCGCCCCTTTTACCCACACTTCACCGTCGTGCAGCATCACTTCACGATTGGGCAACACCGCCCCCACGCCGGCACTGGCATTGGCTTTTTTAACGGTCACGGTCGAGGCCATTTCCGTCATGCCATAGCCACACCAACACTCAATGCCTCGCTCACGCGCAGCATCTGTCAGGCTAACGGGGATCACTGCGCCCCCCAGCAACACCTGTTTCAAAGGCAAGGCAGCAACGGCCGCACTGTCGAACGCACGATCAAGCACGCGCTGTAACTGCGTGGGCACCAATGAAGCATGGGTCACTTGGGTGAGCTTTTGCTCCATCTGTTCCGGTGCGCACACGACCAGCTGCGCGCCGCGATACAGCCAACGCCACACAATCGCCATGCCTGAAATATGAAATAACGGCAGCGACAACAACCAACTGTCGTCTTGCTCAAACGGCAACCACGCCAACAGGCCGGCAGCACTGGCCAGATGGGTTAAGCCGGAGTGCACGACGGCTTTAGGCTGTCCCGTCGATCCTGACGTGAGCGTGAGCGTCACCGCGCGCGAAGGTTGCCACGTCACCGGCACCAAACGCGGTTGTGCCGCCGGTTGCAGCTTCAGACGCGGCACAGACACATCGACGCCCGCCAGCGGATCAGTATCGTCGGGATACCACACCGCATCACAGGCTAACTGCGCCAGTTGTGCGTCTAATTCCGGTGCACTGGCGCGGGGGTTTAAGCCGACAAAGCGGGCCCCCACACGCATGGTCGCCAATAGTAGCCCAAGCAGGGCTAACCCATTGGGCGCAATCGCCGCAATCAGTTGGTCCCGCTTGATACCTTGTTCCAGTAGCCCTTGCGCATACACATCCACTTGCGTGGCCAATGTCGCCCACGTGATCGACTGATCCGCCCATTGAATCGCAACGGCATCCGGCCGCTCTGCCGCCCAATGCTGCCACGGCCATGTGACAAAAGGCGCTGAGATTACTTCTCCCATACGACAGTCAGGGTATCCAACGTCACCACAGGCAACGAACAACCCGGCCATGGGTGTGCCAATTGCATCTGGAACAACTGCATGGTGTCGAGCCCCGGGATCACATCCGGTGTCTGCCACGCCGCAAAACGGGCCAACTGGTTCAAGCCTAAGCTCGATTCCATGCTTGAGCTGATCACCGCCGTTAAGCCAGCGGCATGGGCTTGTTCAACCAGTTCCACACAACGCTGTACAGAACCAATCAAGGTCGGTTTGATCACAATCGCCACCACACCCGGCTCGGCTTTTACTTCAAAGCCTTCATCGCGCACGGTTTCATCCCACGCAATGTTAATACCGGTTTCAGCGGCAAACGCCAAGCTGTCAGCCGGTGTCATGCACGGCTCTTCCAAGAAAGCGATCCCGCTGCGGTGTGCCGGTTTCACGTATTTTGCAAATTGCTGCGCTTTTAATGGCGTCCAACGGCGATTGGCATCTAAACGAAGACGGATCCCCGGAATAGATTCAATGAACATGTCTGCCACCATGCCATCACGCACCGCTTCATACATGCCCACTTTAATTTTGGCCACTTTCTCGCCCGGCATGTCATTCAATGCCACTACCAAATCATCCGGATCGCCCGAACACAGTGGTGCCACTTGGTAGTTCCCTTGTGCTGGCAATCCGCCTTCCAACTCAAGCATTGCCATACTCAGGCCAAATGCCACAGATGGCATCGCCTCGATCAGGTCAACGTGGCCGTGCTCGACCCACTGTGCCAATCGTTGCTGCGCCTGCTCACCCGCTTGGGCGGCATCTTCTTGGCTAAACTCTGGCAATGGTGCGATTTCACCATATGCCACGCGCGATCCCTCGTGCAGTTCCACAATCCAGCCATCTCGGTTAATCAATCGCTGGTCGCGCAAGATCACGCCAGAATCCATCGGAAGCTGATATTGGTACAGTTTTGCACTACGCATGTTAACAATCCACCTTGCTTAATCTTGAATCACATCATGTGACATAAATAATGTTCTACGGCCTTGGCAAACGCCTGTGGTTGTTCCACGTGTACGTTATGTCCAGCCTCTGCAATCACAGACACCGTTAACCCCGAACGGGTGGCAAGATCCGTAAACTTTGTGTCTTTCTCACCGCAAAGATAATGCACCGAAGGATACCGTTCGGTCAGTGGTGGCAGTAAGAAAGGTTGCTTGGCCAACGAGGTGGCCAAGAGCATGTGCGCGACAGCCGCCCCTTGGTTAGCACTGCGTTTTTGCACTAACTGTTGGCGTTGTTCTGCTGTCAAAGAAGAAAAGACCGGTTGTTGATACCAATCAGACAGAACCGCAGTCAGCGGTTCCTGCGTTAAACGCTGCGCCCAGCGCGAATCATGGGCGAAACGCGCTGCGCGCTCCCCTTCTGGTAAACCAAAATGGCCGCCTTCCAGCACCATGCCCACCAGCCGTGGGGATGACGCAGCTGAGCCCATCTCGGAGGGCACCGAAGAAGATATCGCAGAGTCTGTTGCGCTATTGGACGCACAGACAGAAGATGGCAAATAGCAGCACGCGTGATACATGGCGACACGCGCCCCGAGCGAATAACCAACCAGTATATAGTCCGTCACGCCACGATGGCACAAGGTTGCCTGAAGGCTTGCTGCCGTTTGCTCAAAATCATCCACTAACTGCTGATGGCTTTGACCATGCCCGGGTAAGTCCACCGTCAGGCAAGAGTGGCGAGGCGCAAGGTGATCCACCACGCTCTGCCAATCTCGCCCCGAACCTAACAGACCGTGCAGAAAGACCACCGTGAGCTGACCGTTACCCCGATCATTACCCTGATCGTTACCATGGCTTTCAGAGTAAAGCAGCATGACGTACCTCGGCAAACAATGCCTTCAGTTGCTCCCCACTCTCGCCCGCAGGTGTTTGGATTTCAATTAACGTCGCACCCGGCGTGGTTAACCCCTGACGACAGGCATGCTCAGCCTCAGATAACGTCGTCGGGCGTTCATAACGCACACCAAACATGGCCGCAGCGTGTTGGAAGTCCAACCCGTGGGGCATGCGGTAGAGCGCGTCTTTCTGACCGTCCGGTACGGGCAGTAAATCAAAAATCGCCCCGCCGTCATTGTTAGTGACTAACACTACGACCGGTTGCTCTGACGCGCGCAAGAGCGCCAACGAATTCAAATCATACAACAACGACGTGTCGCCCAGCACACACAACAAAGGTTGCTGGCGGCCTGTTTGTACCCCTGCCGCCGTGGCGATCAAGCCATCAATGCCCGAGGCACCACGGTTCGCATACGTGGCCGTGTATGGCAAAGTGCCGCACATATCCAACAACCGGACAATCAGGCTGTTACCCAGAAATAACGTGGTCTCTGCAGGCACCCAATCCATCATGTTCGCGGCCAAGCTCAACTCGCTCAACGCCGTATACTGGGTTTTCACTGAAGACAAATATCGCTGTGACGCTGCTTTCAGGTTATCAGCCCAACCAAACGCCGCTGGTGTGACCGTGGCTTCCAGCGCAATCTTTTTCAACGCATGAGCAAAACGGTCGACCGGAGCCTGCACTCGCAAGGTACAGCGGAAACTAGGATCAAGTGGCACCGCCAGTGGATCCACCAGCCAATACTGTTGCCATGCACCACGATCAATATATTGCGCCAAGCGTTTCGACACCAAGCGACCGCCAAACTGCAGCAACACATCGGCCTGTGCCAACTGTGTGCGACAATCTTCTTGTTGCAGCCAGACATCAAAACCGGCCCATTCACTGCTGCCACCCGCTTGCGGATCCGCCAGTAATGGCCAACCTAGATGTGCCGCCAGCGCCTGTACGTCCGTCAACGCCCCCGGGGCTAAACGCCCAGCGATAATCACCCCTTTCTGGTGCATCATCTCCGGCCACGGCATCGGCACATTCACGACCTCGCTCATGCGGGCATCGTAATAGACGGTGTAGGGCTGAGATTGGGTCTGCCACGCAGATAGCGGCGCTAAATACGCCGAGAAATCGGCCGCATCGCCATACAACGGTTCCGGGTAATGGCAATTGAAATGCACGGCACCACCGTGTTGATGCTGCTGATGCATCACTTTATCCACGGTAGAGACTAGCCACATTGGGGAAATATCGAGTGTCGGGGATGGGATCGCCTGAAAGGCGCTAACGTGATCAGAAAAAATGCCGTGCTGGCGAATGGCCTGATTCGCACCGCATTGGATGAGTTCATCCGGGCGATCAGAGGTCAGCAACACCAACTTCTCGCCGGTCAGGCCGCTTTCTGCCACCGCCGGCAACAGATTGGCCACGGCGGTGCCAGAGGTCACTACCACCGCCACAGGGGCGTCGGTCGCTTTGGCGAGCCCCAAGGCCATAAAGCCCAGGCCGCGCTCATCAAAGTGCGTATGAACGGTCAGTTTGTCGTTACTGTCTGCCGCTAAGGTCAACGGCGTAGAACGTGAACCGGGGGCAATACAAATGTGTTCCACCCCAAGCCGTGCCAGCTCTTCCAGCATTAACCCTGCCCACAATTGGTTCAGGGCGGCACGGTACGGTTTTGACGATGACATCAATGTCGAAGAATGCATCAAATCACTCATGCCGTTTTACGCTCCCACTCGCCTTCCTCACTGGCGAGCAAGCTGCATAAGGTCGAGGTTTTACGATCTAGTTCTTTCCATTCGCTGTCGGCAGTCGATCCTGGCACAATGCCCGCCCCTGCATACAAATGGACTTCGCCATCCATGATTAATGCACTGCGGATCGCCACGCAAAACTCACTGCGCTGGCCACCTAAGAAACCCACAGCCCCGCTGTACCAACCACGGGCGAACGGTTCATTTTCACTGATGAACGCCAAGGCTTTATCCCGCGGTAAGCCAGCAATGGCCGCCGTCGGTTGCAAACTGTCGAGTAATTCAGCGCTGCAAACGTCATCGTTCAATTGCGCGTCGATACCGCGTTTCAGGTGCTGCACTTTACGCAGTTGGATCAGCTCCGGCGTTTGTGCCACGTTCATATTGACACAGCGAGGCACCAAGCGGCTGACAATGTCATCCACCACTAAACGGTTTTCGTAGCGGTTTTTGCTGTCGTCCAGTAACCACTGCGCCAACGACGCGTCTTCTTCCGCGTTCATACCGCGGCCTGTGGTGCCAGCTAACGCTTCGGTGTGTAACTCGCGATCATGACGCAGGAACAAACGCTCAGGGGTTGACCCGACAAAGCAATGCTTAGCATCCAGTGCCATCATGAAATGGAAGCTGTGGTGATTACGGCTGCGGCTTGCTTTCAGCAATTGTGCCGGTGACACCGGTGCATCCAACGTTAACGTTGTTTTGCGCGCTAACACCACCTTCTCAAACACTTTGTGCGAGATGGCATCCAACGCATTGCTGATCATCTGTGACCAGCCTGAAAAATCGGGCGAATAACGACGATCCAGAATTTTACTGGTGATCGCGCCCACTTCCGTGGTGTCTGCCGAGATCTGTGCCAACCCGTCCAGCACTTTTTGACGGTGCTCTTCAGACAGGTTCACGGCCAGCAGCCAATCGCCATCAACGCGACTCACTTCCAGCACAGGCAAGAAAAAGAAAGAAGATAAACAACGCTGATTACGGTGCGTGCGTCCATCAAAAGATCGCCCACCCCAAATACGCTGTTCGGTGTCTAACACCTTTTCAGCCGCTTTCGGATCGGTAAAGGTTCGGATTTGACCAAGTGCAACCACTTCTTCCCGGCTATCACGCGATTGCCAGTAAAACTTCGGAAACAAAGGTTGAGATTCCATCCAGTCAATCAAGTCGGTATTTGCCGGAAGATCCAGCTTTACCGTTAATCGTTGAGTTGTCGCTGCAGATTGTTGAATTTTATTAATTAAGAACTCAACGGCTTTTTGTAACGCGGTCAAGGTAACCTCACTCAGCTCTTAAGCACTTTCAAAGGCTCATCCCTGGCTGATTGTAACATTGCTAATCACTTAGCTGACTTCTACCCTTATGGTGTTGTCGGGTGATTCCATCGGCAACCCCATAATGAATAGGGCATTCTACCTCAGAACTACTATTCTGACTAATAAAGTAATGACTCAACACGAATCTTCACATCTCATCATAAACGCAGAAAACCGCGTCATAAATGCCATAAAGCATTGCTGAAATTCGCAGCAATTCCTTTCATTGTAATATTTTATACTGCCTACAGAGGGAAACCCCCCTCATTTTTTGCTGTGACTAGCGAATTCAACCTGACAATGCAGAATTTAATGATACGAATAACTATTTTTCACTATTATTTCCTGCAGGGTGTTTATTTTTCACGGTTTTATAGTGTAATTTGAAGTCATAAACTCAAATCAGATCAGGATTACAGGAAATGCACAACATCGGGATGTCATCAAAACTCAATAATGTCTGTTACGACATACGAGGTCCCGTCCTGAAACATGCCAAACGCATGGAAGAAGAAGGACAGAAAATCCTCAAACTCAACATTGGCAACCCGGCGCCATTTGGCTTTGATGCCCCTGATGAAATCTTGGTGGATGTGATCCGCAACCTGCCAACCTCACAAGGTTACTGTGATTCCAAAGGGATTTACTCAGCGCGTAAAGCCGTGGTGCAGCACTACCAGAAACGCGGTATGTTGGATATAGACGTGGAAGATGTCTACATCGGTAACGGCTGTTCTGAACTGATCGTGATGGCGATGCAAGCCCTGCTTGATACCAACGATGAAATATTGGTGCCGTCACCGGATTACCCGTTATGGACCGCGGCAGTGTGCTTGTCTGGCGGTAACGCGGTGCACTATACCTGTGACGAAGAGTCTGACTGGTACCCTGATCTGGATGACATTCGCAGCAAGATCACGTCCAATACCCGCGGTATTGTGTTGATCAACCCAAACAACCCAACCGGCGCTGTGTACAGCCGTGATTTCTTGTTGGAAATTGTGGAAATTGCCCGTCAGCACAAACTGATCATTTTTGCTGACGAAATCTACGACAAAATTTTGTATGAAGGTGCTCAGCACACGTCCATTGCCCCGCTGGCACCGGATGTCTTCTGTGTGACGTTCAACGGCCTGTCTAAATCTTACCGCGTTTGTGGTTTCCGTGCAGGCTGGATGGTACTGTCTGGTCCTAAACTGCCAGCGAAAGGCTACATTGAAGGCCTCGACATGCTGTCTTCAATGCGTTTGTGTGCCAACGTGCCGATGCAGCACGCGATTCAAACGGCGCTGGGCGGTTATCAGAGTATCAACGAATTGATTTTACCCGGTGGTCGCCTGCTGGAGCAACGCGATAAAGCCTACGATCTGCTGACGTCGATCCCTGGGGTGTCGTGTGTTAAACCGAAAGGGGCACTTTACCTGTTCCCGAAACTGGATCAGAAGAAGTTCAATATTGTCGATGACCAACGTATGGCGCTCGATTTCTTGAAGCAAGAAAAAGTGCTGATCGTACACGGTACGGGCTTTAACTGGAAACAGCCTGATCACTTCCGCATTGTGACGCTACCGCGCGTGGATGATTTGGAACTGGCCATGAGTCGCCTAGAGCGCTTCCTGCACAGCTACCGCCAGTAACTCTGGCTCATTATCGCCAATGATGATCACGATAAGCCTCCGTCTCACGACGGGGGCTTTTTTTGTCTGCCATTCGGATAGCGCTACGCCGTGCCCCCCAAAGTCTGTTACCTTTATAGCGACCCTTCTGTAAAGAACCGATACGGTAACCGTTGAGAGCAACCTGATGAAACAAAGCCATTTTTTTGCCCACCTCGCCCGCATGAAGCTGATCCAACGTTGGCCGTTAATGCGTTGCGTAGAAACTGAAAACATCTCTGAGCACAGCTTACAAGTGGCCTTTGTGGCGCATGCGCTTGCTTTGATCAAAAACCGAAAATTCGGCGGTAACACCAACCCTGAACGCATCGCCCTGCTCGGCATGTTCCATGATTGCAGCGAAGTATTAACCGGCGACATGCCTACGCCTATCAAATACTACAACCCCGCGATTGCGCAGGAATACAAAAAAATTGAATTGGCCGCAGAGCAAAAACTGCTGTCGATGCTGCCGGAAGAATTCCATGATGACTATGCGCCCCTGCTAGACAGCCACTGCATTGACCCTGACGACTATGCCATCGTCAAACAAGCCGACAGCCTGTGTGCCTACCTGAAGTGTCTGGAAGAATTAAGCGTCGGCAACCATGAATTTACGTCTGCCAAGAAAAACTTGGAGCAAACCCTTGCCGATCGTTCGACCCCAGAGATGGCATATTTTCTCGCCACCTTTGTCGACAGCTTCAACCTGACCTTGGATGAAATCAGCTAATGCCGTTGTTTACCCTAAACGCCGATTTCCACACCGCGTGGGAAGCCCGTAAGAGCAATGAACAAAAAGAACGCCGTAATGATCACCGCTCAGCGTTTCAACGTGATCGTGCCCGTATTCTTCACTCCGCCGCTTTTCGTCGCTTGCAAGCGAAAACCCAGGTACATGGCGCGGGGCATCACGATTTTTACCGCACCCGCCTGACTCATTCACTGGAAGCGTCACAGATTGGTACCGGCATTGTCGCGCAATTGAAAATCAACCAACCCGATTTTCGCGATCTTTTGCCCTCCACCAGCTTGATGGAAAGCTTATGTTTAGCGCATGACATCGGACACCCGGCCTTTGGTCATGGCGGTGAAGTCGCCCTGAACTACATGATGCGCCACCACGGTGGCTTTGAGGGCAATGCACAAACCTTCCGCATTGTCAGTCACCTTGAACCGTATACCGAACAGTTTGGGATGAACTTGTCACGCCGTACCCTGCTGGGCTTGTTAAAATACCCGGCATTCATTCATGACACCCGTGCCACCGAATTGCCCGCTGATGTCGTGAACTTCCGCCACCTCAAAGCCAAAGACTGGCATCCCGCTAAAGGGATTTACCGTGATGACCGCGACACTTTTGATTGGGTGTTAGCCCCATTAAATGCGCATGATCGCGCCTTATTCAGTACGATGCGCGCCGACCGCCATTGTGCAACCGACCACCTAAAAACACGTTTTAAATCGTTAGACTGTTCGATCATGGAACTGGCGGATGATATCGCCTACGGCGTGCACGACTTGGAAGATGCGATTGTGATGGGCATAGTGACCCGAGAGCAGTGGCAAGAAGCGGTCGCCAGTAAGTTAGCCGATTGTGGTGAGTCGTGGATTGAAGAACGCATTAGCCAGCTCAGCGATCAGTTGTTTGGTACTCATCACGAGCGCAAAGACGCCATTGGCGCGATGGTGAACGCGTTACTGACCTCAATCCACATTGCCCCTACGCTGCAAAACGGCGTGGAAGCCTTTGATTGTCCGTTGCTGCAATGGAATGCGTTTCTGAGTGAGCCGATGGAGCACGTCTTAGATGTATTAAAGCTGTTTGTCAGCCAATACGTGGTGCACAAACCTGAAATCCAGTTGTTGGAATATAAAGGGCAACAATTGGTCATGGAATTATTTGAAGCGTTTGCCGCCGATCCTGAGCGCCTGTTGCCAGAACACACCCGTGAACGTTGGCTGCGCGCCCATCAGCAGGGTGATAATGCGCACCGTGTGATCGCCGATTATATCTCCAGCATGACCGATGGCTTCGCTCAGCGCTTGTACAGTACCCTGTTCCACCCAACGTCTGCAGTGGGTGTTGGCATTGAAGGGCATGGGTTTTAAGGACAAACGCAGGGACGTTTGTAGGGACGAGTGTCGAGTTTGTAGGGGCGAGAAAAAGCGAAGAGCAGAAGCGAGTGTCGAGTCATGCTTCGCGTCGAGTGTGGTCCTGTGGTCCTGTGGTCCTGTGGTCCTGTGGTCCTGTGGTCCTGTGGTCCTGTGGTCCTGTGGTCCTG